>JAHWJQ010000319.1 GCA_019348305.1 Actinomycetota bacterium | reverse complement strand
ACCTCCGGCTCTCCCACGGCGGCAGCTCCGACGGCGGCTCCCACGACCGCTCCGTCGACGGCGGCCTCCGCCCCCGTCGCTGAGCCGGCTCCGCCGACGCCCGAGCCGACGCCCGAGCCGACCGAGGCCCCGACGACGACACCGACGTCCGCAGCCTCCGCACCGGGCGACGGAGCGGACGACGGGGTGGCCGGCCTGCCAGCCGGCTGGACGACCGACTCGGGAGCAGCCGGGTGGACAGTGGCCCTGCCGCCCGGCTACGCCCAGCGGCGGGCAGGCGAGTACCGCCAGCCCGAGACCGGCCGCACGCTGCGGGTCGAGACCGGACCCGGGCAGCCGGACGCCGTCGTGGACCGGGAGCGGGCGGCGGCCAGCTTCGCCCGACGGCACCCGTCGTACGAGCAGATCAGGATCGAGCCGGTGGACTACCGCGGCTACGAGGCCGCGGACTGGGAGTTCACCTACTCCAGCGGCGGGTCGGCGCTGCACGTGCTGAGCCGGGTGTTCGTGGTCAAAGGCCGTGGCTACTCGCTGTTCTTCCAGACCCGGGCCGGCGACTTCGCGGACGCGCGCCGCGACTTCGACGGCATCGCCCGGGCGTTCCGTCCCGTCGGCGCCTGACGGCGAGGCGCAGGCATGCGCCCGCCACGGGACGGGGTAGGCAGGAGCCGTGGACTCGCAGCAGCGGCGCACGGTCGCAGGGCGCTACCGCCTGCTGTCCCCTCTCGGCACCGGGGGGATGGGCACCGTCTGGCGGGCCGAGGACCTCGTGCTCGGCCGGTCGGTGGCGGTGAAGGAGGTCCTGTTCCCGCACGGGCTGTCGGACGAGGACCGCGACGTGCTGCGCGAGCGGACCCGCCGCGAGGCCCGGGCCGCCGCCCGGCTGGACCACCCGAGCGCCGTCACCGTCTACGACGTCGTCGAGGAGGGTGACGCGCCCTACCTGGTGATGGAGCTGCTGCCGGGCACCAGCCTGGCCGACCTCATCGCACAGGGGGCCCTCGACAGCGAGCGAGCTCGCCGGCTCGGTATCGAGGTCCTCGCCGCCCTGGGGGCGGCCCACGCTGCCGGCCTGGTGCACCGGGAAATCAAGCCGGCAAACGTGCTGCTCGCTGTGGACGGGACGGCGAAGGTGGCCTAATTCGGCATCGCCAAGAGTGCCGAAGCCCAGACCCACACTGCCACCGGGATGCTGCTGGGAACTGCTGCCTACGTCCCTCCGGAGCGGCTCGCCGGTCACCCGGCGACACCCGAGAGCGACCTCTACTCGGTGGGCGTGCTCCTCTACGAAGCGGTGACGGGGGACCGCCCCTTCGGTGGCGACACGCCGATCGTGATCGCCAGCGCCATCCAGCGGGGTCGCCCACGCTCGGTCACCGAGCTGCGGCCCGACCTCGATCCTGGGCTGGCGGCCGTGATCGAGCAGGCCATGCTGGCCAATCCCTATGACCGCTTCCGGTCGGCCGCGGAGATGGCCGAGGCCCTGGCCGGTGGGACGGTGCCGATGGCGGCGTCGCCACCCGCACCGACGACGCGGGTCGACGCCGAGAGCCCCACGACGCAGCGGAGAGCGACGGAGGTGCTCGGTTCCACGCGGGTTGACCGGTCCCGACCGGCCACCACACCGCCGGCCACGCGCCCCAGAGCGGCGCTGGCGGTGGCGGTGGTGCTCCTGGCCGTGGTGCTGGTGGTCGGGCTGGCCCTGGTGACACGGGACGACAGCGGCCCGGCAGCACCCGATGGTGGCGACGCGCCGGCCGCTCGTGACGAGCGCATCCCCGAGCCGCTCGATCGGGCGCTGAACGACCTGGAGGAGGCGGTTCGCCCGTGAGACTGGCCCGCTTCGTTGTCGTCGCTCTGCTCGTCCTCGTTCCCGCATGCGGCGGGGACAGCCAGGTGAGCGAGGCCGCCGCCACCCGTCTCCAGCCCAAGGTGCAGGCCCTGCGGGAAGCAGCGGCCACCGGCAGCCAGGACGCCGCCCAGCGCGAGCTCGCCGAGCTGCGGGTCCTCGTCGAGGACCTCTCCGCCACCGACGAGCTCAGCGACGGAGGCGCACGCCGGGTCCTCGCCGCCGCAGAGCGGGTGGAGGCCAACCTGTCGCTCCTCGCCGCCACGACCACGGTTCCGCCCACGACCACGACGGCTCCGCCGCCGCCGCCTCCTCCTCCGCCCCCGGCTCCGGACGAGGACGACGAGGAGGAGGAGAAGAAGGAGAAGGAGGAGGAGAACAAGGAGCAGGAGAAGGAGGAGGAGCGG
>JAHWJQ010000318.1 GCA_019348305.1 Actinomycetota bacterium | reverse complement strand
CCCACCTCGTCGGCAAGAGCCGCAAGCTCGAGGTCCTTTCGATCATCAAGCGGGGCCAGGCGCTCGGCCTCTTGGCCCATTCCGAGCTCGAGGAGCGCTTCACCACCACCAAGTCCGAGATCGAGGCCCGCATCGCCATCGCCTTCGGCGGGATGGTGGCCGAGGAGCTGTTCTTCGGCGAGTCGGGGACGGGGCCGGCCGGCGACCTGCAGGCGGCAACCTCGGCGGCGGCCCAGATGGTCGGCAGCTTCGGGATGGCCGGCACCCTCGTGTCCTACGATCTCATGGCCGGCCCGCCGGGAGCCGGGGTGGTGGCCAAGGTGCTGGCCAGCGACGAGGGTAGGCGGGCGGTCGAGGGGATCCTCGAGGAGTCCAAGGCCGAGGTGAGCCGCCTGTTGGCCGAGAACCGCCATCTGGTCGAGGGCCTGCGCGACGCGCTGCTCGACCACGAGGAGCTGGTGGGCCAGGAGATCCTCGAGGTCATCCGGGCGGCCGAGCTGCGGGCCCTGGGTATGGTCGTCGACCTGCGCGAGGCCACCGACCGCCTCGTCGGCGACTGACCCCGGGCTCAGTCGGCCAGACCCACCACGTCGAGGATGAAGGCGTAGTAGAAGGCCCGCTCCCGCCACTCGTTGTAGCGGCCGGAGGGGCCGCCGTGGCCGGCGCCCATCTCGGTCTTGAGCAGCACCGGCTGGTCCCCGACCTTGGTGGCCCGCAGCCTGGCCACCCACTTGGCGGGCTCCCAGAAGGCCACCCGGGTGTCGTTGAGCCCGGTCGTCACCAGCATGGCCGGGTACTCCTTGGCTTCGACGTTGTCGTAGGGAGAGTACGACTTCATGTAGGCGTGGTATTCGGGGTCTTTGGGGTTGCCCCACTCCTCGAACTCACCGGTGGTGAGGGGGATGGTCTCGTCGAGCATCGTGGTGACGACGTCGACGAACGGCACCAGCGCGACCACCCCCCGGAACAGCTCCGGCCGCAGGTTCGCCGCCGCCGCCACCAGCAGGCCGCCGGCGCTGCCGCCCATGGCCACCAGCCGCGGCGGCGAGGTGTAGCCGTTCGCGCACAGGTGCTCGGCGCAGGCGATGAAGTCGGTGAAGGTGTTGGCCTTGTGCAGGAACTTGCCGCTCTCGTACCACCGCCGGCCCATCTCGCCGCCGCCCCGGACGTGGGCCACCGCGTACACGAAGCCCCGGTCGAGCAGGCTGAGCGAGAAGTGGGAGAAGTAGGGGTCGATGCTGATCTCATAGGAGCCGTAGCCGTACAGCACCGCCGGCGCCGAGCCGTGCCGGGCAACGTCGTTGCGGTACACCAGCGACATCGGCACCCTCGTGCCGTCGGGCGCCGTCGCCCACTGGCGCTCGGTGCGGTAGCGGGAGGCGTCGAAGCCCCCGAGCACCGGTGTCTGTTTCACCAGGGTGGCCGTCCGTGCCTCCATGTCGTAGTCGAAGACCGATTGGGGGGTGACCATCGACTCGTATTCGAAGCGCAGGATCGACCGGTCGAACTCCGGGTTCGGCCCCACCCGGGTGGAGGAGACCTCCTCGGGCACCTCGACCTCGTGGGTCTCACCGTCGCCGGCCGGCATCACCCGGAGCCTGGGAACAGCGCCGGCCTGCTCGGCCAGGACGATCCAGTCGCGGAAGACCTCCACGTCGTGCAGCCTGGCGTCCTCCCTATGGGCCACGACGTCGCGCCAGTGGGCCCGCCCCGGTGTGGTGAGCGGGGCCTCCACCAGCTTGTGGTTGACGGCACCGTCGTCGTTGGTGACGATGAGGAAGCGTTCGCCGTGGTGGTCCACGAAGTACCGGAGGCCCTCCTGGCGGGGCTCCACCAGCCGCAGCGCCCCGGCGGGGTCGTGTGCCTCCAGCACCAGGCATTCGGTCGTCAGGGCGCTGGCTGAGGTCACCACGATGAACCGGCCGCTCTTGGTGCGCTCGACGCAAACCCGGAACCGCTCGTCGTCCTCCTGGTAGACGAGCTCGGCTCCCCCCGGCGGGTCTCCGAGACGGTGGCGCCAGATCTGATGCGGGCGCAGTGCGGCATCGCGTGCCGCGTAGAACACGGTGAGGTTGTCACTGGCCCAGACGACGTTCTCGGTGACCGACGGGATCACGTCGGGCAGGTCGGTATCGCGAAGGAGGTCGCGGAAGCGGATGTCGGTGTTGTCGCTCCCGTCGAAGTTGACGCCGTAGGCGATGACGGCGTGGTCGGGGCTGGGCTCCAGAGCCCGCAGGTCGAAGTAGTCGTGTCCTTCGGCCAGCG
>JAHWJQ010000317.1 GCA_019348305.1 Actinomycetota bacterium | reverse complement strand
GATGGCGTCGCGTTGCCCCAACCCGGCGCTGTTCGCCTCTTTGTCGATCGACACTGCCGCTTCGAAGAGATCTGGCCGGTTCGCAAGTGTGATCCAGGTCCCAGGCACCGGCCGATGCTGCTCCGAAAGTTGGGCACAGTCCAGAGCATAAGTGCCGATCAACGTGGCCGCCGACGCCCAGCTCGGGAGTCCTCCACTGCGGGCGCGAGCCAACAGATCAACCGTTCGCGCTGGCTGCTCGGCCTCGCGAGCCGGCAATAGCAGCGGAACACCAGGAACTCGTACCGTGTGGCGCGTGCTCGCCCCGCGTCCAGCAATCGGTTATTCCGCCGTTGCCTTTCTCCTTGCCGCTGTCGCGACTCGCGACGAGGGCGACGGTAGTCGCGTCGTCAACCCCCGGTCGTTGGACCAGCGCGCGGCACGAGTGCGAGCCATAAGACGATGACGGCTGATGCTCGACGCGGGACTTGGTGGGACGTCCAGGCTCCGTCAGGTGCCCGCTACATGGTCGAGATCCGCCCCCGTGGAGTCGTCCAACCCGGCGGCGGGCTCGTGGTGTTGATCTACGCCGCGTCGTGGCTTGCGCACGCGCTGGTGTTCCGTGGACAGTACAACGTCATCTTGACGGGCGGCTCCGGTACCGCCACCCGCAGTGGTTTCGTCCGGCGCGAGGTGCTGGACACCCTGCAGCTCGCTGCAGCAAGTCATCGTGCAGCGCAGGTCGCACATCGGATCGAGAAGGGCCACTTTGACCCGTGGGGCCCTAAAACGCCACCGTCTGAATGATTCTGCACGAAGAGCAGGAGTAGCCGCCCCGAAGTGAATCGCCTCTTGATGTCAAGCAGCAATTTGGGGGGCTTCGGCGTCTCCTTCCTCGAGGGCTGACGGCGCGGTGATGGCTTGGATGAGCGGGAAGAGCTCGCGGGCGACCTAGCGCTTCAAGCACCGCATGATCTCCGGCTTGGAGAGCCCCTCGGCGGTCCGGCGTGCGACGTAGGCCTTTGTCGGTGGGTGGCTTGTCATCCGCACGAGGACGATGGTCCACAGTGCCCGATCCGTTGCACCTCAGGAGCTACCCGGCCGGGGCATCCCTACGTGCCGATAGCGCAGCAGGTCCCGCCGCTGAGCAGGGCACCGATCACCGCACCGAATATCGCTACAGGCCCAGCTCCAAGCCCCGCTCGAGCCGGAGTTCTGGCGTCGGCCGCTCCAGGCGGCGTAGCGTTTCGACGCTGGCGATGGACGCCGACCACTCCCGATACTGCACGCCGTCGATCGGCGGGATGCGCAGCTGGTCCGGCTCCACGCCCCACTGCTCCCGGTAGGCCTCGACCTGGGAGGCCAGGCGGGTCCAGCGACGGCGTTCCGCTTCGTCGTCGGGCATGGCCCCGAGGAGCTCGACGAGGTGGTCAGGCTGCTCCATGACGGCGACGACGCCCAGCGCGACCCGGCGGGCGGAGACCTGGGTGGCCAGGTGGTCGCGGTAGGCGAAGAGGTCGGCATGGTCGGCCAGCCACTGGTCGCGTTGGTCCCGGGCCTCCTCGAGTGCGGCCTGGCGCCGATCGAGATCGGCCAGGGCCCGGCGGGTATCCCGCCCGGCCCGGGTGAGGATGCCCGGGCGGTGGCGCTCGAGGTAGGCGCGACGGGCCGCCAGCTGCTTGAGCTCGGGGGCGGGTTTGTCGGGCGTCTCCCGGCGGATCTGGGCCTCGATGCTGGCCAGGCGGGGGGCGAGCACGGCCAGGGACTCCGAGGCGGCCAGGGTGTGGTCCAGGGCGGCCAGGGCTGACTCGTCGGCCGTCGTGCGGGCGAGGGCGGCCTCGAGCACCTGGTGCGCGGTGGTGGGCTCGGGTTGGTGTTCGAGGTCGAGGGCCTCGGTGCACACCACGGCGGTGTTGTCGTGCCGGCCCCGGGTCATGCCCACGTAGAGGGCCTCGGCGGTGGTGGTCTCGTCGACGACGACCACGGCCTCGTCCACGGTGACGCCCTGGGCCTTGTGCACGGTGAGGGCGTAGGCCAGGGACACCTGCTCGGCCACGTAGTCGGGGGGCAGGACGGTGCGGCCGTGTCCGCCGAGATGGGACACGGCCAGCGAGCCGTCGCCGTGGCGGGCGGTGACCACCCAGCGGTCACCGTTGCGCACCCATCCCCCGGCGCTGGTCATGAGCCGGCGGTCGTTGCGCAGGGTCACCACCTCGTCGCCGACGCCGACAACCTGGTCGCCGGCACCGAGCAGCCCACCGGCTTCGACCTCCCCCCGGGCCAGGCG
>JAHWJQ010000316.1 GCA_019348305.1 Actinomycetota bacterium | reverse complement strand
CGGCTCACGGCGTCCTCGCCGGCGGTGATGCTCACCCCCGCCGCCTCGTAGGTGAGCGCCGGCCGGGCGGCGCCGAAGGACCCGGCGCCAGCCGGGTCCTGCGGCAGGTCGGAGGCGGCCGGCTCGTGGGCCGCCTCGTGGCTAGACCGAGGGCGCCGCGAGGACCCGGCGCCAGCCGGGTCCTGCGGCAGGTCGGAGGCGGCCGCTGAAGCGGCCGCCTCCGAACGCTCAGACAAGGTCGGGCGCCGGCATGTCGTTGCCCTCGAGCACTCCCTTGTGCAGGGTGACCGGCACGTCGACGGGGTACTCACCGGTGAGGCAGGCGGAGCAGAACCCGGCGCCCGGGGTCCCGACGGCCCTCTCGAGGTTCTCGATGGTGAGGTAGGCCAGGCTGTCGACGGCCAGGTAGTCCTGGATCTCCCCCACCGTCATGTTGGCGGCCAGCAGCTCGGCCCGGGTGCCCGTGTCCATGCCGTAGAAGCAGGGCCACCGGTACGGGGGGCTCATCACCCGGAAGTGCACCTCGGCGGCGCCGGCTTCGCGCAGCATGCGCACGATCGCCCGCGAAGTGGTGCCCCGCACGATCGAGTCGTCGACCACCACCACCCGCTTGCCGGCGATGTTCTCCTTCAGCGGGTTGAGCTTCCGGCGCACGCCGCGGTCGCGCTGGGACTGGTGGGGCGAGATGAACGTGCGGCCGATGTAGCGGTTCTTCACGAAGCCGTCGCCGTAGGGGATGCCGGACGCCTCGGCGTACCCCTGGGCGGCGGGGACGCCCGACTCGGGCACGGGGACGACCATGGCGTCGGCCACGCGCCCGTGGGCATCGGCGGCGAGCGGCGCCTGCTCGGCGAGGGCCATGCCCATCCGCCGCCGCGCCAGGTGGACGTTGCGGCCGTACAGCTTGGCGTCGGGCCGGGCGAAGTAGACGAACTCGAAGAGGCAGAGCGTCGGCTGCACCCGCTGCGCCTCGAACGGGTGGAAGGAGCGGCAGCCGGAGGCGTCGATCACCACCATCTCGCCCGGCTCGATCTCGCGGACGAAGTGAGCGCCCACCACGTCGAGCGCCGGCGTCTCCGACGCCAGCACCCAGCCCGACTCCAGCCGGCCCAGGCACAGCGGGCGAAACCCGTTGGGGTCGCGCGTACCGATCAGGTGGGCCTCGTCCATGACCACCAGAGAGAAGGCGCCCTGGAGCCGGGGCAGCACGGCTTCGAGCGTCATCTCCAGCTCGCGCTCGTCGCTGCGGGCATGGCCGGGGAACGTCTGCACCACCAGCTCGGCGATGAGCTCGCTGTCGCTGGCGATCATCCCCGGCAGCATCATCGCCTCGGTGGCCAGGGCCTCGGTGTTGGTCAGGTTGCCGTTGTGGGCGAGGGCGAAGGTGGAGGGGCTGTCGGACCGCCCTGCCGAGCGGTGCACCGGCTGGGCGGCCCGGTAGGTGCTCGACCCGGTCGTCGAGTAGCGGGTGTGGCCGATGGCCAGGTAGCCAGGCAGCGCCGCGAGCTTGTAGTCGTTGAACACGTTGGTGACGAGCCCCATGTCCTTGTCGACCGTGATGAAGTCGCCGTCGGAGACCGCCATCCCCGCCGACTCCTGACCCCGGTGCTGCAGGGCATAGAGGCCGTCGTAGGTGAGGTGGGCCACAGGCTGGCCCGGGGCGTAGACGCCGAAGACCCCGCAGGCTTCTTTGGGTTTGTCGTCGGAGTCGTCGTCCGCGGCGGCACCGGCGAATCCCGTCACAGGGGCAAGGCTACCGTCCTGGCGTGGCTCCCCCCCGCACCCATCGCCCGTGATCGACCTGCACACCCACTCCAACGTCTCCGACGGCTCGGACCGGCCGGAGGAGATTCCCCTGCTGGCCGCCGCCTCGGGCTGTCGGGCGGTGGCGCTGACCGACCACGACCGCCTCGACGGCATCCCGGCAGCCCGGGTCGCGGCGGAGGCCGTGGGCGTCGAGCTCGTGCCCGGCTGCGAGCTCTCGTGCGAGATCGAGCGGGGCACGATGCACGTGCTCGTGTACTTCCTCGAACCGGGCGAGGGCCCGTTGCAGGACGAGCTCGTCCGCCTGCAGGACGAGCGCGAGCGGCGCAACGTCGTGATGTGCGAACGCCTCGGGATCTCGTACGACGACCTGCAGGCCGAGGCCGGCGGCATCGGCGCCGGCCGGCCCCACGCGGCGGCGCTGCTCGTCCGCGATCGCCGGGCCTCGTCGATCCAGGACGCCTTCGACCTCTGGTTGGCGAAGGGCCGCCCCGGCTACGTCGAGAAGGAGC
>JAHWJQ010000315.1 GCA_019348305.1 Actinomycetota bacterium | reverse complement strand
CGGCGCAGCTCGTCCACCTGCTCCGGCCAGGTGCGCAGGTCGTGGTGGTCCGGCAGGTGGGCGCTGGTGAGGTCGAGCAGCACCGCGTCGTACGCCCGATCCGCGACCAGGTCCAGCGCCGCCGCGGACAGCACGCCGGTGTCGGTCGCCCACAGGATGCGCGTGCCGTCGGGGCCGGTCAGGTCGTACAGCACCGCCGGTCCCGCAGCCGGACCGGCGTGGGTCGCGGGCACGGCGACGACGTCGTAGCCGGCCACGTGCAGGCGGTCGCCGGCCGACACCTCGATCGCCTCGACCGTCGGGTCGAGGTGCGGCCGGGCGGCGTCGAGCACGGCCGGCGGCGCGATCAGGGTCAGCGGGCGGTTCTGCTCCGCCCAGCCGCGCCACATCCAGGCCGGCCACGCATGGTGGTCCGGATGGGCGTGGGTGACCAGAACCGCCTCGACGCCACGCAGGTCGACGCCCTGGCGCAGCGCCGCTCGCGGGCCGTCGGGCCCCAGGTCGACGAGGAGCCGGTCGTCGATCAGGGCGCAGGTGGAGGGGGCGATGAGAACCCACGCCAGGGCCGGCGTGGCCAGGCGGAGCCGCACTTGGGGGCGAGGTGGCGTGGTGGCCAGGCGGAGCCACTTCCCCTGCATGCCGAGGTGCACGTGAAGGCCCCGGTCGGTGTCGTACCGGTGATGCAGGTGCTTGCCGTAGGCCTCGACGCCGAGGAGTGACCGGCCGTCGAGGGCGGCGGCGCCTTCGGCGAACCGGCCCTGAGGCGAGGTCGCCGCCAGCTCCTTGCCGACCAACTCCTGCTGGTCACGGGCGAGCCGGTGCAGCAGGTGGCCTTCGGGCACGCGCTCGGTGTGCCCCGGGACGAACGGCGCCACACCAGGGGGTGCGGCGGCGTCAGCGTCCCGCCACCTCGCTCAGGTCGCCGGCACGGGGAACGCCCGCTGCCCCCGGCCGACCGGCCAGCGCCTCCTCGGTCAGGCGGGCCATCCGCTCGCACGCGTGCCGGGCGAACTGCACCTGCCGGCGCCGTCCGAACAGCCACAGGCCCAGGCGCACGAGGGGGTTGCCGACGCTGGCCCGGCGCGAGAAGCGGCACGTGTGGAACTCGACGTCGCCGGTGTCGAGCCACTTCCACACCTCGTAGTCCATCTGCCCCATCTCCAGGTGGCCCTGCAACGTGCAGTAGTTCCAGCCCCACACCCGGACCTGCCGGCCGTCGACCGTCCGGATCTGGTCGCGCACGCCGCCCACCCGCACCCCGAAGCGGAAGCGCAGCCCGACGAAGCGCGCCTCCAACAGCATGTCCCGCTCCTCCAGCGGCCGGTCGGGGTGGTAGACCGCCCGCACGATGGCGGGGTCTGCGAACTCGTAGTTCCGCATGAGGCCCCGAGCGATCTCCCAGCTGCCGCCGGGAACGGGATCGCCGGGCGGCTCGGGCGGCAGCGGCTGGCAGTACTCGTCGACCTTCCAGCCGGTCTGCGGCGTGAACCCGCTGCGGTCGCCGAGCTCGAAGTTGAGCGCCTTGTCGTGGAGCTCGTCGAGCATCCGCCTGGCCCTGGCGTCGCCCAGCGGCCGCCGGTCGGCCCCGACCTCGTCGACACGGTGCGTCTCGATGTCGATCCCGCCGGTCAGACGACCGCCGGCGAGACGGGCGGCACGTTCGAGCACCGAGGTCCACATGTGCAGCTGGACCTCCTTGGCCATGCGCAGGTTCGTGTAGAGCAGGAGGGAGAGACGGTCACCGCTGCGGGCCCACGATTCGAGGGTGCAGCGCAGCCCGCCCCTCTCGTCGTCGGCGGCACTGAGCTCGATCTCGCCGGCCTCGAGGTGGCCCTGGAGCGTGGCCAGGCGGAAGGAGGTCGGCGTGCAAGCCACCACCCGCACCGGGCCGTTCCACGGTCCCGGCATGCGCACCAGGTACTCGTCGCCCACCCGCATCGGGCCCTCGTCGCCGTGCACCTTGGTGAACCGGGCGAACTCCGTCGGCGCCACGATGTTGGGATCCGCGGTGATGCGAGCGAGGAGCTCTCCGGCGTCGAGCTGCGCCTCGCGTATCCGGACGCGGTACCGGCGGTGGAACAGGGGCCCGACGCCGGCGTCGGCCGGTTGCAGCTCGTGGCGGGAGACGCCGGCCGGCAGCTCCGGCCCGGCGTCGTCGGCCTGCGTCCCCGGAAGCTCACGGCGATGCAGCGGGGTGGTTCGCCACATGTAGTCCCACGAGGTGAGGGAGACGCCGAACGGCCACGCCACGGTGGTGGCAAGGTTGCGACCGAACGACTGCGGGCTCGGCACCGCCCCATTCTTGGCTCGTACCGATTTGTCC
>JAHWJQ010000314.1 GCA_019348305.1 Actinomycetota bacterium | reverse complement strand
GAGGCCGAAGTGCTCGAGCTCGATGACCGCGTCGATGGCCTCGCGGCACATGATCTCCGCCGCCGGCTGGTCGACGAGGTAGTCGCCCCCCTTGACCGTGTCGAACAGGTGCCACTCCCAGGAGTCCTCCTCCACGTTGGCCAGCGCCGCGCACATCCCCCCCTGGGCGGCGCCGGTGTGGGACCTGGTCGGGTAGAGCTTGGTGATGACCGCCGTGCGGCACTTGCCGGCGGTCTCGATGGCAGCCCGAAGCCCTGCACCGCCGGCCCCGACGATCACCGCGTCGTAGCTGTGGTGGTGGACGTTCACGGCTCCGATCGTGTCATGCACCTGTCGGCCAGATGCAATCTGTACGCGACCGGGCCCCGGTGCCGGTTCCGGATCGTTTGGCCGCTTCTGGTCGTCGAATCGCATCGTTTGCCCACCTTTGGCGGCCGCAAGGGCCCGAACGAATGCGCTTGGGCGCGGCACGGACCTCGCCCACCTACGGGACGCGTCAGGCGCTCGGCGGATCGATCCGGCTCTCGTAGCGGTTGGTGGCCCGCACGCCGGGGCCATCGAGCTCCAGGTCCAGGCAAAGGGGGCCGGGTGCCGGCGGCACCACCATCTGCAGGGTGCCCACCCGGACGCAGCTGTCAGGCGGGACGTCGCCGGCCCACGCCACCCGGTGTTGGCCGCCCTCCCAGCGCACGCGGGCGGTGACCGTCGCCTCCTCCACGGCGCAGCGGCGGTCGCTCACGACGTGGACGTCGAGGCTCACGGCGTCGCCGGGGGCGTAGGTGGGCGCCGGCCGGTCGGCCACCACGATGACCGGGGCACAGGCGGCCCGGAGCGCGGCGTACCCGAGCTTGGGCCGGCGCTCGTGATCGAGCACCGACCAGGTCACCGCCGGGTGGCCGTCGGCGAAGCAGAACTGGGCGAAGCCGCCGGCCGGTCGGTACTTGCGGCGGCGCAGCTCCTCGATGTGTCGCCGGATGAGATCGGCCTGGTAGCGCTGCGTCGCCTCCCGCCACTCCGCCAGGGTGGCGAAGGCACCGGGAGCGAGCCCGTTGCGCTCGAAGAAGCGCTTCTGCAGGGCGTGGTGGCGCCCCAGGTGGGCCCAGTCGAGGTCGGGCCAGCGGCCGGGTTCGAGGAAGTCGTCGCTGTCGGGCACCGCCTGGGCGCCGAACTCGCTCACGAAGGTGCCCAGCCTCGGCCATGCCGCCAGTGCCTTGGTCAGATCGGTGGCGCGGCCGTGGTACCAGCCGAAGTAGAGGTGACTGTCGCCCGGGGGGATGCCGGAGTGGGCGGTGACGGGGCGTGAGGGGTCGGCCTTCTCCAGGGCCCGGCGCAGCGAAGGGTCGAGGACGTCCTTGTTCCACGACGGCAGCACCATTCCGGTCACCGTCTTGCGCGCGACGGCGGCCATGTCGGACTGGGCGCCCGGCTCCACGTCGACGGCGATGGGTTCGTTGTGCCCGCACCACAGCAGCAGCGACGGGTGATGCCCGAGCAGGTCTACCGCCTCGCGGGCCTGGCGTTTGGCCTCCTTGCCGACGCCTCGTGCATAGCCCCACTGGAGGGGCAGGTCCTGCCACAGCAGCAGGCCGTGCCGGTCGGCAGCCTCGTAGGTCTCGGGTCGCCCCACGTGGGCATGGAGGCGGAGCAGGTCGAGGCCGGCCTGCTTGGCCAGGACGACGTCGGCTTCGAGCTCGTCGGCGCCCGCCTCGCCCAGAGCCATCCGGGTGGGCCCCTGGTTGGTGCCCTTGAGGAAGAGGCGCTCGCCGTTGACCCACGCGACCCACCGCTGCATCCGTACCTGGCGGAGGCCGGTGCGGACCACCCGGCGATCGCTGGGCGGCTCACCGCTTCCCTTCGGGCGAACCTCGACCTCGACGTCCACCAGCGCCTGTCGGCCGAGGGCATGGGGCCACCACAGAGGGGGACGGTCGACCGTCACCTCCCAGCGCATCGGGGTCTCGCCGGGGGCGACATCGCGCTCCTGCACGTGTTCGGCCAGGTTCCCCACCCGAGTCCGCACCTCGACCGAGCAGGCGTGGAGCGCATCGAAGACCGCCCGCACGTCGAGCACAGCTGCCGCCGTCGAGGCCCGGGGGCACAGCACCCGCAGGCGGGCGATGCGGACCGGCCCGGTCTCCACCAGCCGCACCGGCCGCCAGATACCACCGGGGTTCCAGTCGGGGTCGAGGCAGTCCCAGTGCTGGAACACACCGGTGAGGTTGCGCTTGGCCCGCCGGTCGCGCTGGGGCGGGCACGCCAGTTCGACGTCCAGTCGGTGCTCTTGGCGCCGGCCCAGCGGTGCCGTCACCTCGAAGGTGTGGGGGAAGAA
>JAHWJQ010000313.1 GCA_019348305.1 Actinomycetota bacterium | reverse complement strand
CAGCGACGACATCCTCCCCTTGACACGAACCCGGCCCATGGTCGGCCTCGTTACCCGTGAGATGACCTTCAACAGGGTGCTCTTGCCGGCACCATTGGCACCCACCAAGGCGAGGGAGCGGCCCGCCTCCAGCTCGTAGGAGACGTCCTGCAGGGCCCAGAGCTCCTCTCGCTCCCCTCGGCCGACCAACTGGCGCCCCAGATGGCGCAGGCCACCGCGAACTCCGAGGTAGTAGCGCTTGGAGACTCCCTCGAGGATGATGGCCGCCGTCACGCGTAGTCCGCCATGGTCGGTTCCTGCGCCCGAAAGTAAGCCACGCCCAGTGCCAGGAGCCCGGCTGCCCACAGCATGGCCGGCCACAGGTCCACCCACGGGGGAACGCGTCCGTCCAGGGCCACGGAGCGGAAGGCGTCCATGAGGCCGGCGAAGGGATTGACCCGGTACCACCCCCGCAGCGACTCCGGAACTGCTTCGAGCGGATAGCCGATGGGACTGACCAGCAAGAGCAGCTGGAGGGCCATGGGGATCACGAAGCGAAGGTCTCGGAAGCGGACGATCGCCGGCGCGAGGATCAGCCCGATCCCCAGACACACGGCGGCGGTGAGAGCCATCAGGAACGGCCAGAGAAGCAGGGTCAGGGGCAGCCCGGCACCCACGAACACCTGCAGCACGAGCTGCAGCCCGAACGCTATGGCGGCATCGACGGACGCGGCGACCACGGCGGCGAGCGGCAGGACCTCCCGCGGGAAGTAGATCTTGCTCACGATCCCCAGTTGGTTGAGGACGGCCTGACTGCCTTGAGTGATGGCGGCGGCTGCGAAGGTCCAGGGAACGAGCGCGACATAAGCAACCAACGGGCCACTTCCCGGCACCTTCGCCACCCTGGTGAACAGCACGGTGAAGATCGCCATGTACGCGAGTGGCTGCAGGACGGCCCACGCGACGCCGACGTATGCCTCCTTGTAGCGGACACCGACCTCACGGCGAACGAAGGCCATCAGGAGGTCGAACCGAGCTACAAGCGGCGAGCTGACGGCGGCGGGCGCCGTCACAGGACCTTCTCGTAGAGCTCGAGATGCGCGGTGGCCACCTGCGGCCACGAGAACTGCCGTGACCGCTCGCGGCCGAGCCGGCCGAGGTGACGACGCCGTTCTGGATCGGTGGCCAGCGCCCGTAGCGTGGTGGTCAGCGCGTCCACATCCTCGGGCGGCACGACGACGCCGGCTTGGCCGACTACTTCCGGCAGCGCGCCGAGCGAAGACGCCACGACGGGGACGCCGGTTGCCATCGCCTCCACCGCAACCCTGCCGAACTGCTCGAGGACGCCGGGCGCAGGGCGCGACGGCACGACTAGCACGTCGAGCTGCCGGTAGAGATCGGGCAACTGGTCGTGAGCGACCGTCCCCAGGAACTCGGCGGGGACGCATCCGGCTGCCGCGATCTCCTCGAGCCGAGCGCGCTCGGGGCCGTCACCGGCGATCACCAGCCTCCAGCTCTCGCCCGCCGTCGCGGCGATGAGAACGTCGACTCCCTTCTGCTCGGTCAGCCGACCGACATACCCGACCACGAAGTCGTCGCCGGCCGACGCCTCTTCACGTGGTGAGAATCGACGGGTGTCGACACCCAGCGGCAATGTGCGGACCTCACCCATGAAGCCCTTCCGCCGCACCACCTCGCCGGCCGCCTGGTTGCAGACGTAGGCGGCAGAGGCCGCCGAGAGGGTGCGGGACTCGATCGCCCGGATCGGCCAGGGGTAGCGCTTCATCAAGTTCTGCGCCGAGTAGACCAGGAGCCGGGAGTCGGGCTGCAGGCGCGACGCCAACATCCGGACCTCCGCGGCCGCGACGCTGTAGGGCTCTTCGTGGGCATCGACGACGTCGAAGCGGTGCCGTCGCATGAGCCGCCACAGGGGCAACGGGTTGTAGACGAACAGGGCAGGATGGCTCCCCAGCGTCCGAGCCGCCACCACGAAGTCGTCGGCGCCCTGTTCCAGAGCGACGAGCCCCGCGCCCTCGTGCCACGCCCGTGGAGCAACCAAGGTGACATCGACTCCGTTCCTCCGCAGCTCCCGATCACGCTCCCGCCACGCGGGGAGAACGGCGCTGTGATAGATGCGAAGGACCTTCGGGCCGGAGCCGGACCGGTCGGCGACGCTCCGGTATGCGGACACCGTCCGCTCGACCATCCGGTCGACCGTGAAGTTCTGCTCGGCGCGACGCCGCCCCGCTGCACCGAGCTCGGCCGCCCACGACGGGGCGGCTTCGAGCCGGGAGATGATCGCCGCGAAACCGGCCGGATCCGCCGCCGCCAGCAGGCCCGTCTGTTCGTGGTCGA
>JAHWJQ010000312.1 GCA_019348305.1 Actinomycetota bacterium | reverse complement strand
GCGACCACGGCCAGTCCTATGCGCTCTTCGGCGCCGGCGGGGGCGAGCGGCTGGCGGCCGAGATCGGGGTCCCCCTCCTGGGCTCGATCCCCCTGCACGCCTCGGTGGCCAGTGGTGGCGACGCCGGCGAGCCGGCCGCCCTGGCTGGGTCCGGCCCGGTGGGCGAGGCCGTTGCCGCCATCGCCGAGCGGGTGGTGAGCGAGGCCATCCCACTGGTGGAGATGTCGGGGTGCAGCGCCCGGCTCTTCGATGTCGTGGAATCGGCGCTCGGCCCCTCGCGCTAGCGGGTCAGTCGGCGATGCGCAGGGCGACCGCCGGCCTGATCTGTGACGCCTGCTGGGCCGGGGTGACGGTGGCCACCAGGGTGGCAACGAAGGCCAACGCCACCACCAGGCCGAGCTGAGACCACGGGATGGAGAACCTCAAGTTCTCCCCGAAGGCGCCGCTGTTGAGCAGACGCCAGGTGGAGACGTTGGCCAGCAGCGTGCCGGTGATGATCCCTTCGAGGGCGACGAACGACGACTCGGCCAAAAAGGCGCGGCGAACCTGGCGGCTGTCGAAGCCGAGCGAGCGCAACACCCCCACCTCCCGCCGGCGCTCGCGCACGGCCCGCACCATCACCACCCCCAGGCCGGCCACCCCCACCACCAGGCCGAGAGCCAGGTAGCCCTGCATGAGCCGGAAGAACTGCTGCTGGGAAGCCAGTCCGTCACCCACGAGCTTGCGGAAGGACACGGCATCGACGCCCGAGGAGAGGAAGCGGCCGTTCAGCCGCTCGGCCACGCCCTGGGGGTCGACGCCGGGCGCGGTCTTCACGTAGAGGAGGTTGGGCACCGCCTGGTCGCCGACGACCTGGCGCAGCCCGTCCAGGCCCATGTAGGCGGGAGACTCCCCCAGGCCGGCGTTGGCCAGCGCGGCGATAGTGAGCTCTCGGGTGATGCCCGAGGCCGGGTCTCGGATGATCACCTTCTCCCCCACCTCCGGTGAGGCTTCCGGCGGGCCGCCGCCCTCCTGGAGGAAGAAGTCGTCCACGATGACAAGCGTCGGGTCGCTGAGCAGGGCCCGCCACGCCTCCTCCGCGGTGCGGAAGCGGGGGAGGAACTTCTGCAGCGAGGGCGGGCCCACGTCGACGAAGCGGGCGTCGTAGCCGGCCACGGCTCCGGGGGTGAAGCCGCCGGCGTCGCTGGGGCCGGCGTCACGGGACGGGATCCGGAACTGGGCCCGCACTCCGGCCAGCGGGGCCACCGCCGCCACACCCGGCTCCCCGGCGACCTCCTCGACCCCGACCGGGCTCGACGGGTTGGAGAGGGCGCGGACGTCGAACCCGCCGGAGATGTCCTCGGTGAAGTCGTCGATCTGGCTCTGGAACACCCCGCTGAACAGCGTGATCGAGACCAGCGTGAACATGGTGAGGGCGAAGGTCATGAGGATGATCGAGGTGCGGAACGACCGCGCCAGCGGGTAGGCCAGCCCCAGCCGCAGGGCCATCGACTTGCTGCCGCCCCCCAGCCGGCGCACGACCCCGCCGATCAACAGCTGGTGCCGGCTGACCAGGATCACCGCGCTGACGGTGAGGACGACCCCGTCCAGCACGAAGAGGTAGATCTCGGGGTTCTTGAAGACGTCGGCAAAGACGTCGAAGCAGGCCACCGCCCAGAACAGCGAGAAGGCGGCGGCGACGCTGTCGACCACCCGCTTGCCGATCCAGTCCCGCGCCAGTGCGGCGACACCCATGGCGGCCAGCGGCGGGCCCACGAGCAGGGCCGGCGCCGACTCCTGGGCGAGGCCGGCGAGGGTGACCATCGTGCCGGTGAGAGCGATGGCCCCCCGGGACACGAGACGCAGGACGGTCACCACCAGCCGGCGCTTCTTCACCGGCGGGTCCGGCAGGTCGCGGATGGCGCGGATGACGTTGAGGCGGGAGATCCACAGCGAGGTGACCAGCACCGTGAGCAGGGACATGACGAAGCCGGTGAGGAACCCGCGCTGGATGCTGGCCAGCGTGGCTGCGTACTTGACCTCCAGCGACAGTCGGCCTTCGCCCTGGAAGATGCCGGCGGTGACGAACACGATGGCCCGGCCCACGCCCAGCCCGGCCACCGTGCCCAGGGCGGCCGAGGCCAAGGCATACATCCAGCCTTCGAGGGAGAAGGAGCCGATCAGCCCCGACCGGCGCAGCCCCACCGCCCGCAGCATCCCCAGCTCCTTCTTGCGCTCCTCGGCGAGCATCACGAAGATCGAGACCAACAGCAGGATGCCGGCGATGACGCTGAAGAACCCGATCGAGGTGAACAGCTCGGTGAACTGCGCCCCCTGCTCATCGGCAGAGCGCAACAC
>JAHWJQ010000311.1 GCA_019348305.1 Actinomycetota bacterium | reverse complement strand
GGCCGAGGCCCCGCCCCGGCCGGGAGCGGTCGACCCTGGCGAACTTGCGGAAGACGTCACCGATGGCTTCCGGCGGCACGCCCGGTCCCCGGTCGACGACCGACACCTTGGCCACGCCCCCGTCGGCTTCGACATGCACGCTTATGAGCGCGCCGGCGGGCGAGAACTTGGCGGCATTGGTGAGCAGGTTGGTGATGACCTGCCGGAGCCGGGAGCGGTCAGCGGCGATGTCGCCCGGGGCCCCACTCGTCACCTCCACCGGGTGGTCGTCCAGGGCTGGCGCGATGTCGGCCACCGTCTCCCTCACCAGCTCGGTCACCTCGCACGGTCGCAGGTCGAGTGAGAGCCGGCCGGCGTCGATGGCGCCGACGTCGGCCAGCGTGTCGATGAGATCCGCCATGTGCCGGGCATTGCGCATGATCGTCTGCACCGGGCTCTGGCTGTCGCTGCCGTCCTCCTCACCCAGGTCCTCGGCCAGCAGCTCCGCGTAGCCGCTGATGACGGTGAGGGGCGCCCGCAGCTCGTGGGCCACGAAGGCCACGGCATCGTCGGCCCGCCGGCCGCCGCCGCCGGATCGCCGCTCCTCGCCCGGCGGGCGCCCCTCGCCCGACTCGACAGGCGTCGGGGCCTCGACCGGCACCGCCGCATTGGCGGCGGGTCTCGCCGCCAGCAGCCGCCCGACCTCCGGCTCGGTGATGGCCTTGCTCCAGAAGAAGCCCTGGCCGTACTCACAGTCGAGGCGCTGGAGCTCCACCAGTTGCAGCTCCGTCTCCACCCCCTCGGCGACGACGGCCAGCCCGAGGGCCCGAGCCAGCTTCACGATGGCCGAGACGATGGCCGTGTCCTCCGGGTCGCGGCCCAGACCCTCGACGAAGGAGCGGTCGACCTTCAAGAAGTCCACGGGGAAGCGCTTGAGGTAGCTGAGCGAGGAGTAGCCGGTGCCGAAGTCGTCGACGGCCAGACGTACCCCCAGCGCCTTGAGCGCCCGCAGATCGCGCACCGAGGCCTCGGCGTCGTCCATCAGCACGCTCTCGGTGATCTCCAGGCAGATGAGCGACGGGTCCACGCCCGACATGGCCAGGGTCTCGCCCACCTCCTTCACCAGACCGCGGTGGGCCAGCTGCCGGGCCGACAGGTTGACCGACACCATGACCGGGTCCTCCGGGTTGGCGGTGGCCCAGGCGGCCGCGCTGCGGCAGGCCTGCTCGAGCACCCACTGGCCTATGGGCACGATGAGCCCGGTCTCCTCGGCAACGGGTATGAACTGCCCTGGGCTGACCAGGCCCCGTCCGCCGTGGTCCCAGCGCAGGAGGGCCTCGGCGGCGACGATCCGGCCGTCCGTGAGCCGCAGCTTGGGCTGGTAGTGCACCACCAGCTCCTCGCGCTCGATGGCCCGGCGCAGGTCGTGCTCGATCTCGAGGCGGGCGATGGCGCGGCCCCGGAGATCCTCCCCGAACAGCTCGATTCCGCCCCGGCCGGCGCTCTTGGCCCTGGACAGGGCGCTGTCGGCATGGCTCTGGGCCGTGCTGGGGTCGAGGTCGGGGTCGTTCAGCAGGGTGATCCCGATGGTGGCGGTCACCTGCAGCTGGCGGCCCTCGATCTCCTGGGGCAGGGCGATGGCCTCGCGGAGCAGTTGGGCCAGGTGGAGCGCCTCTTGCTCGTCGGTCACCTGCTCGCACAGGACGCCGAAGACGTCGCCGCCGAGCCGGGCCACCGTTTCGGAGGGCCCCACCACGTGGAGGAGCCGGTTCCCCATCTCGATCAACAGCTGGTTGCCCGCCTCGTGGCCGAGGCTGTCGTTGACCAGCTTGAAGTTGTCGATGCCGATGGCGAACACGGCCGCGGGCTGGTCGCCGGGCCTGAGCGAGCGCAGGGCGTGGGCCACCCGGTCCATGAACAGGGCTCGGTTGGGAAGGCCGGTGAGGGTGTCCCTGAAGGTGCGCCGCGCCAGCTCGTCTTCGACCTGCTTGCGGTCGGTCACGTCGTGCAGGGCGATGACCGCTCCCAGCTTCTTGCCGTTGTCGTCGTGGACGGCTTGGCCGTTGACGATCACCGTCCGCCGGCGCTGGTCGGCCCGGCCGATGACCACCTCGGTGTCGCGGACCCGCTCGCCCAACAGGGCTCGGCGCAGCGGAAGGTCCTCGGGCCGCAGCGGCGTCACCCCGTCGGGCTCGTACAGGTTGTCGGCGGCCGCCGCGTCCGTGGGCCGGAGGCTCGGCTCCCTGCCCTGGAGCTCCAACATGGCCTCGTTGTAGAGGGTGCGGTTGCCGTCGGCATCGCAGGCGAGGATGCCCTCCTGCAGGCTCTGGAGCATGCTGGCCAGGAAGACCTGCTCGGCCCGCAGGGCCTCGGCCGCCCTCTTGCGGGCGAT
>JAHWJQ010000310.1 GCA_019348305.1 Actinomycetota bacterium | reverse complement strand
GACCGGAGGGCTGATGGGCGTGGGCGACGTGATTCTCGCGGCTACTGCAACTCTTCTCCCTCGCCACCTTCCTCCATGCAGCGCTGAACCTCGGACGCTCGGAAGCGACGATGGCCACCAGGGGTCGTGATGGGGTTAAGCCTTCCGGCCCGGGACCAGCGGGTGAGGGTCTTCGGATCGACCCGAAAGCGTCTGACGACCTGCGACGGCATGAGCAGCTCCTCGGCTTCGTCGGGAGGTGGCGTGGCAATTCCCATGGGGTGGCCCTCCTTCATCACTTTGCTGACCGTCTCACAGGCCCGGTGGACAGTACGGCGACACAGGCAGCGAGTTTCGTGCTGCACGGTCTTAGCCGGCACGGGCGTCGCTCCGAACAACGGCCATCCCCGACTCGGGAACCGGGGTCGCATCCCGCACCACATCGTGGCCGAGTACGGCGACGTCCCGGGGGTAGTCCCGCGCCGGCACCGAGGCCGTCCCTGGGATCCTGGGAGATGTCCCACCCCCGGCGTAGGGTGACACCGACATGTTTACTGCGACCTCGACTCGCATGCCGAGGAAGGAAGCGCCATGAGCCAGTTGCAGATCGACGGCTGGGGCGTGGCCCAGGCCGACCTGGAGCGCAGCTGGGGGAGTGCAGAGCTGCCCGACCGCTGCTGGCTGTTCCGCTCGCCCACCAGCTGGACGCTGGTCACCATGCGCCGCCGCGTGCGCTACGACGACTACTCCGACCAGCCCACCGCCGGGAGTGCCACCATCACCTCCCAGGCCTTCTCCGCCCTCGACGCGGTGGCAGCCGAGGTGGAGCGCACCTACACCAGCGGCTCCTGGACCGAGCTGCTCGACGCCGGCTACGAGCACGACGCCGACCTGTACCGTGCGTGGGTGCCCGAGGCGATCCGCCGGGACTTCGACCACGCCTCGATCCACCGCAAGGACCTGGCCCTCTACACCGGGCTGTTCGCCGGCGACCCGGTGCCGGCGCCGGGACGCCAGCTCCGGAACTGGGAGAGCGAAGCCGTCGAGCAGATGGCGGGCCACCTGGTAGAGCTTGGCTTCGAGGTCCTCGACGAGCGACCGGCCGTGGACGATGCCCCGAACGACTGGGGTGATCCTCTCCTCGGCGCGCTGCGGGTCCGTCGCTACGGGTGGGAGGCTGCCGGCGTGGTGCGGGTCGACAGCACCGGCGAGGTGTTCATCCGCCTCGACCCCGATGCGGTGGCCGGGCCCCTGCTGCGGCCTGTCCCTGACCAGGAGTGGTGAACGTGGCACCGCCGCGGTGGGCGATTCCCGGGGCCGACAGGTGAGCTCTCTCGCCCGCCTCCCGCACGCTCCCAGCATGGGCCTCGGTGCGGCGGTGGAGGCGTTCCTCGTCGACCGGGACCTGGCGGTGTCGACCCGCCGGGTCCACGAGCTCACCCTGGCGGCCCTGGCCAAGGACCTGGGTTCCGAGGTCGAGGTGGCCAGCATCGGCCGGGACGACCTCCGAGCCTTTCTCCGTGCTCGCCACCACACGGCTGCGGCGAAGACCTGGAATCGGGTGGTGGCCACCCTCGGGTCGTTCTTCGCCTACTGCAGCCGCCAGGGTTGGGTGGCGGCCTCGCCGGCCGTGGGCCTCGAGCGCCGCCGGGAGCGCGCCGACCGGGTGCAGGTGGCCCGGACGCGGGCCATCGCCTTCGAGGAGCTCGAAGCCTTCCTCGTCGCCCCCCGGCACGCGCTGCGGGAGCGGTTGCTGTGGCGCATGCTCTACGAGACCGCGGCCCGGGCCCAGGAGATCCTCCTGCTCGACGTCGGGGACCTCGACCTGGCCAACAAGCGGGCCATGGTGATCGGCAAGGGCGGAAACGCCGAGCCGATCGGGTGGGAGACCGCCACCGCCCGGCTGCTGCCTCGCTACCTCGCCGGGCGGAACGACGGGCCGTTGTTCCTCTCCAGCCTGGCACCCGCCCCGTCCCGCCAGCCGGCGGCCGCTGACGCCGAGCCCCGCACCGGCCGGGCCCGCCTGTCGTACCGGCGGGCAGCTGAGGTGTTCCGCACAGCCAGCGGTGGCTGGACGCTGCACCAGCTACGCCACAGCCGGCTCACGCACCTGGCCGAGGCCGGTGTCGCCGGACCGTTGCTCATGGCCAAGAGTCGCCACGGCAGCGTGAAGACCCTCAACCTCTACGCCAAGCCCACCTTCGACGCCGTGGCCGAGGTCACGGCCCGCTTGGACCCTGTCCGGCGCCGAGGAGCGCCCCGCTGATCGGGCGCCTAGGCATCGCCGGCTGGCTCCGGCGTGGTGGCGTAGGTCCATACCACGCCGGTCGCCTCCACGTCGGTGGCCACGTTGCGACCAGCGGCCAGGGCACGCTCGACCTTCTTGCGGGCGGACGCTTC
>JAHWJQ010000030.1 GCA_019348305.1 Actinomycetota bacterium | reverse complement strand
TCTCGCACCTTCCCGGTAGGGCGGCGCCAGGGCGCCTGATGTCGGAAAACCGACCGCCGCGGGGCGACGGGCCGGGCCCGAGCGGCCCCTCCGAGCGGGGGGCACGGCGCCGGCGCCGTTGCTGGGCGTGGCGCTACCGGCGGGTGCTGTTCCTCGTCGGGTTGGCAGGCTTCACTGCGGTGGCCGGGGTCCTCTACGTGCTGGCCCAGCTGCCGCTGCCTCAGGGCAAGGACCAGGCCGAGACGACGGTGCTGTCCGATCTCCACGGCTCGCGCCTGGCCTCCATCGACAGCGGGGAGAACCGGCTACCGGTGGAGTTGGCCGCGGTGCCCGAGGTGGTGGTGGAGGCCGTGCTGGCCACGGAGGATCGCAACTTCTTCAGCCACGGTGCTCTCGACCCCGTAGGCATCCTGAGGGCCACGGTGGCCGACCTGCGGGGGCGGCCGCTGCAGGGGGGCAGCACCATCACCCAGCAGTACGTGAAGAACGTCTACCTGGACGGCCGCGACCGCTCGCTCTCCCGCAAGGTGCGCGAGGCGACGCTCTCGGTCAAGTTGGAGCGGCGATTCGACAAGCGCGAGATCCTCGAGCGCTACCTCAACACCGTCTACTTCGGGCGGGGCGCCTACGGCGTGCAGGCAGCCAGCCGGGCCTACTACGGCAAGGACGTCAAAGACCTCTCCCTGGCCGAGGCCGCCTACCTGGCGGGGCTGATCCGGGCACCTGAGGCAGCCGACGCAGCGCGCAACCTCGACCTGGCGGTGGGCCGGCGCAACCGGACGCTTGCCAACATGCGTGGGTTGGGGATGATCAGCTCTGAGGAGCTCGCTCAGGCCCGCGAGGTTCCGCTGGAGACGGTGGTGCTGCAGCCGCACCAGCAGGAGCCGAACGTGGTGCAGGCCGAAAAGGGCACGAGCTACTTCGTCGAGTACGTCCGCCAGGAGCTGGTCCGCCGCTACGGGGAGGCTGCGACCTACCAGGGCGGGCTTCGGGTGAAGACGACGCTCGACCTTGGGTTGCAGGCCAAGGCCTACGACGCCGTCTACGGCACGCTCGACCGTGACAGCGACCCTGCCGGCGCCCTCGTCTCCATCGACAGCGAGGGCCGGGTGCTGGCGATGGTGGGGGGCCGGAACTTCGCCGCTTCCAAGGTCAACTATGCGGTCGGGCGGGAAGGTGGTGGATCGGGGCGTCAGGCCGGGTCGACGTTCAAGCCGTTCGTGCTGGCGGCCCTCGTCAAGGACGGCTACACCGTGAAGTCCACCTTCCCCGCGCCGCCGGCCATCGTCGTGCCCAAGGCCGACAACGGCAAGGACTACCCGGTGGAGAACTACGAAGACAGAGACTTCGGCCCAGCGCTCGACCTCATCGACGCCACCGCCAACTCGGTCAACACCGTCTACGTGCAGGCCCAGCTGGCCCTGGGGCCCCAGAAGGCCGTCGCCTTCGCCAACGCCGCCGGCATCTCCTCGACCCTCGAGCCCAACGCCTCGCTCGTCCTCGGGACAAACGAGGTGTCGGTGATGGAGTTGACGGCCGCGTATTCCACCTTCGCCAACCGCGGGGTGCGGGTCACGCCTCGCATGATCCTGGAGGTGCGCCGGGCCGACGGCAGCCTGGTGGAGGCGGAACGGCCACCGGAGCGCGAGCGGGTGCTCGACGGCGACGCCGCCGACGTGGTGAACCACTGCCTGCGTCAGGTGCTCGAGAGGGGGTCGGGTTCCAGTGCCAGGTTCGGCAGAGCGGCAGCGGGCAAGACGGGGACCACCCAGGACTTCGCCGATGCATGGTTCGTTGGCTACACCCCGAAGCTCACGACCGCAGTCTGGATGGGATATCCGGAGGGCAACGCCCGCAAGATGACCAACGTGCGAGGGGTGAAGGTCAACGGAGGCTCCTTCCCGGCCAGGATCTTCCGCCGTTACATGGGCGAGGCCACGAAGAACCCGCAGTACCAGGGCGACTTTCCCGCGGTGACGAAGTATCCCGGCCGGCGCCTGCCTCCGCCCAAGAAGGTGGTGATCCCGACGACCACCACCGTGCCGCCGCCGACTACGTCGAGCACCACGGCTCCCTCTACGTCGAGCACCACAGCTCCATCTCCAAGCTCCGTGCCGCCCAACCAGGGCTGAGGAACGTAGAATCGGTGTTCCGCCGGCAGCCGGGTGGCGCTGGACGGGCTTGGAGGCTCCATGGCACACAGGCTGACGGCGCCGGCCGTCCGCGTCCGCAAGGTGGCGGAGGGTTCCGACCCGCTGGTGATGGTCACCGCCTACGACGCTCCCGGGGCAGCGATCGCCGAGGCCGCCGGGGTCGACCTCATCCTGGTGGGCGACTCGGTGGCCATGGTGGTGCTCGGCTACGACGACACCCTTCAGGTCACGGTGGGCGACATGGCCCACCACGTAGGGGCGGTGGCGCGCGGGCTGGCCCGCCACTCTGGGGAAGACACGGCGGGTCCCTCGCCGATGGTGGTGGCCGACATGCCGTGGCTCAGCTACCACCTGGGTGCCCACGATGCGGTGCGCAACGCCGCAGCCCTCGTGCGAGCGGGAGCCCACGGCGTCAAGCTCGAGGGCGGCCGAAAGCGGGTGGCCGTGGTCGAGGCCATCGCCGACGCCGAGATCCCGGTGATGGGCCACATCGGCCTGACCCCGCAGTCGTTGCACGCGATGGGGGGGTTCAAGGTCCAGGGCCGCCAGGCCGAGGCGGCCCGGGCCATGGTCGACGACGCCAAGGCCCTGGTCGACGCCGGCTGCTTCTGCATCGTGGTGGAGGGGGTGCCCGATGCCGTCGCCGCCATGGTCACCTCGTCGGTCCCGGTGCCCACCATCGGGATCGGGGCGGGCCGGCACTGCGACGGCCAGGTGCTGGTGCTCCACGACCTTCTCGGGCTCGAGGATCGTCCGCCGCCCAAGTTCGTGCGCCGCTACGCGGACCTCCGCACAGCGGCCATCACCGCCGTCGAGATGTACGCACAAGAGGTGCGGGCGGGCCGCTTCCCCACCGAGCGCGAGAGCTATCACCTGAGCGACCAGGAGGCTCAGTTACTGGGGCTCTACGGAGCCCTGGGGGGCGCCGGCCGCCTCGGCCAGCCCGACGGGGGCGCCTCCGGCTCCTGAGAGCCGGACCCCCCGGGTGCCGGGGGGCACGAGGCGCGTGCTACACCGTGGGCGATGGAGCCGCAGGACCTCTACCCCCCGGACCCGTGGGTCCGGCCGCTGCGCTGGGCGGTGATCGTCCTTTTGAGCGTCGGCTTCGCCGCGTGTATCGCCAAGGGAGCCAACCAGCCCGCCGACCCGCGCCTGGTGGAGGCCCGCATCGACGGCTTCAGCGAGATCGCGCTCGAGGTTCAGCCCGGCCCGGGGCAGCTTCCCTCCACCACCGTGCGGTGCGCGCTGTTGGCAGCGACCGAGCGCCAGCGGGCTCGGGGGTTGATGGGCGTGACCGACCTCGAGGGCTACGCGGGCATGCTGTTCCGCTTCTCGGTCGACAGCCAGGGGGGCTTCTACATGCGCAACACCCCGATGCCGCTGTCGATCGCCTTCTTCGCCTCCGACGGCCGCTTCGTGTCGGCAGTCGACATGGCACCGTGCGAGGACCGGCCGGATTGCCCGATCTACTCGGCGGCCGCGCCCTACCGCTACGCGCTGGAGGTGCCTCAGGGCAAGCTCGGGGAGCTGGGCGTGGTGCCGGGCTCCACCCTCGTCCTGTCGGGCCCATGTCCGGCGGAGTGACCCCGAGGTGCGACCGGCCTGAGCGGCCGCTCGCAACCTGTTGAGCGCCGGCCTGCGGGTCGCCTTCCTCTGCTACCGGGGCAACCCGCACTCAGGGGGCCAGGGCGTCTACACCCGCTACCTGACACGCGAGCTCGTGGCCATGGGCCACCAGGTGACGGTCTTCGCCGGCCAGCCCTGGCCCCAGCTGGAGGCCGGCGTCGACTTCGTTCCCGTCCCCAGCCTCGACCTCTACCGGCGGCCGTTCCCGCTGTGGTGGCCGTGGCCGCGACAGCTCAAGACCCGGATCGACTGGCTCGAATGGGGGCTGGCCTCCACCGGGCAGTTCCCCGAGGCCCACACCTTCAGCTACCGCCTGGCCCGTGAGCTGCGGGGGCGGACGGGGGAGTTCGACGTCGTCCATGACAACCAGTGCCTGGGCCGCGGGCTGCGCGAGGTGCTGGCCAGCGGATGGCCGGTGCTCGCCACCATCCACCATCCCATCACCGTCGACTTCGAACTCGAGCTCGAGCACGCCGGCAGTGCGTGGCGGCGCTTCACCCTCCGGCGCTGGTACTCGTTCCTGCCTGCCCAGATCGAGATGGCCCGCGAGGTCCCCCGCGTCCTGACGGTGAGCGAGTCTTCGCGCCGCGACATCGTTGAACAGATGGGGGTGGCGCCAGAGCGCATGGCCGTCGTCCCCGTCGGCGTCGACCACACCCGGTTCCGGCCGCTGCCGGGCCACCGGCGGGTGCCCGGCCGCCTCTTGACGACGGCCAGCGCCGACGTGCCCCTGAAGGGCCTGGTGCCGCTGTTGGAGGCGGTGGCCAAGGTGCGTACCGAGCGTCCTGAGGTGCACCTCGTCGTCATCGGCAAGCAGCGCGCCGGCAGCAAGCTGCCCTCGGTGCTCGAGCGCCTCGACCTCGGCGCAGCGGTCAGCTTCGTGAGCGGGGTGAGCGACGAGCGCATCGTGGAGCTGTACGCGGAAGCCGAGTTGGCCGTGGTGCCGTCGCTCTATGAGGGCTTCTCGCTGCCGGCTGTCGAGGCGATGGCCTGCGGCACCCCTGTTTTGGCGACCACCGGCGGCGCCCTTCCCGAAGTGGTGGGCACGGGTGGCGACACCGGCCGACTCGTTCCGCCCAATGACCCCCAGGCGTTGGCCAGTGCGATCATCGAGTTGCTGGACGACCCTGCGGCCCGCGAGCGCCTGGCTGAGGGTGGGCGGCGGCGAGTTCTCGACAGGTTCACCTGGCGGGCGACCGCGGAGGCGACCGTGGAGCAGTACCGCAAGGTGATCCGGTGCTGACCGTCGACTACCGCCGTCTCGGCCTGCGGGCGGGCGACCGCGTCCTCGACATGGGCGCCGGCGGGGGCCGCCACGCATTCGAGTCGCTGCGCCGGGGCGGGGTGGTCGTCGCCCTCGACATCGACCGGACGGAGCTCAAGGACGTGGCAGCCATGATCGAGGCGATGTCCGCCGCCGGCGAGGCGCCGGCGGGTGCCCGAGGCGCGGCGGTGAGCGGCTCCGGGCTGGCCCTGCCCTTCCCCGACGCGGCCTTCGACCGGGTGGTGGCTTCGGAGGTGCTCGAACACGTCGAGGACGACCGGCGGGCCATCTGCGAACTGGCGCGGGTGCTTCGGCCTGGCGGAGTCCTCGCCGTCACGGTGCCCCGGTGGTTGCCCGAGCTGGTGAACTGGGCGCTCGACGACGACTACCACGCGCCCGCGGTGCCGGGCGGCCACGTCCGGATCTACCGTGAGTCGGTTCTGCGGGACCGGCTCCGTGCCGCCGGCCTGCGGGTCGTGGGTCGTCACCACGCCCACGGGCTGCACACGCCGTACTGGTGGCTCAGGTGCGCGGTAGGGATCGGCAACGACCAGCATCGCCTGGCACGGGCCTACCACCAGGTGCTCGTGTGGGACCTGCTGCGCCAGCCGTGGCCCCTGCAGGTGGCCGAGCGGGTGCTCCAACCGCTCATCGGCAAGAGCCTCGTCCTCTACGCCGTGAGGGACGGGCGGAAGTGAGCCCGCTGCCCGACCTTCCCGGCGTGCTCTCCCCCGAGCAGGTGGAGGCGACAGCTGGCGCCATTGCCGCCGTCCAGCTCCCGGATGGCTTCATCCCCTGGTACGAGGGGGGCCACGGCGATCCCTGGAACCACGTGGAGGCAGCCATGGCCCTCGCAGTGGCCGGGCGGCGAGCGGACTCGCAGCGGGCCTTCGGGTGGCTGGAGGCCACGCAGCACCCCGACGGCGGCTGGCACACGTACTACCGCGGCGGCCAGGTGGAGGATGCCCGCCGGGACACCAACGTGTCGAGCTACGTGGCCGTCGGTGTCTGGCACCACTGGCTCGTGACCCGGGACAGCGGCTTCCTCGAGTCCCTGTGGCCGGTCGTGGCCCGGGCGGTCGGCTTCGCCCTGCGGCTCCAACAGCCGGGCGGGGAGATCCTCTGGTCCTACGAGCTCGACGGCTCGCCGGCGCCCTATGCCCTGTTGACGGGATCCTCGTCGGTCTTCCTGGCACTGCGGTGCGCGCTGGCCACTGCCCGGGTGCTGGGCGAGGAGCGCCCCGAGTGGGAGCTGGCAGCGTCGAGGCTCGGTTCGGCCATCGCCCACCGGTACGACACCGCCTTCGAACCCAAGCAGCGCTGGGCCATGGACTGGTACTACCCCGTGCTGTGCGGGGCGCTGGCGCCGCCAGCGGCGAGGGCGCGACTGGCGGAGCGGTGGGAGGAGTTCGTGCTGCCCGGCTCGGGAGTGCGCTGTGTGGCCGACGAGGAGTGGGTGACGGCGGCGGAGACGGCGGAGTGCGCGCTGGCCCTCGACGCCGTCGGCTGTCACGGCGAGGCCCGCCGCCTCCTCACCTGGGCGCAGTACCTGCGCGAGCCCGACGGGTCCTACTGGACGGGGTGTGTGCACCCCGAGGAGGTCCACTTTCCCGCCCAGGAGCGCACGTCCTACACCGCGGCGGCCATGCTGCTGGCCAGCGACGCGCTAGGCGGCATGACGGAGGCGAGTGGGCTGTTCCGCGGCGAAGGCCTGCCGGTGGTGCTCGGCGAAGCGTCGCTGCTCGCCGAGCCGCTGCTGCTTGGGGAGCCGCAGGGCTGGCTCAGCGAGGGGTGACGCGCTCCAGCACCCTGAGGCTCCCGCAGGCGGCCCCGGCGACCTCCACGAACTCCCCCGACTCGACGGCCGCGCAGAACAGCTCGTAGGGCGGCCGTCCGCCGTCGCGGGAATCGGGGAACACGTCGTGGATGGCCATCAACCCCCCGATGGCGACCTTGGGGCTCCAAGCCCGGTAGTCGGCCCAGGCCACCGCACCCCCGTGGCCCCCGTCGACGAAGAGCAGGGCGAGGGGGGTGCTCCAGTGACGGGCGACAACGGTGGACTCCCCCACTATCGCCACGACGGTGTCTTCGAGGCCGGCTTCCGCGATGGTGCGACGGAAGGTGGGGAGGGTGTCCATCCGCCCCGTCGCCGGGTCGACGAGTGACGGGTCGTGGTGGTCCCAGCCAGGCTGGTTCTCCTCCGAGCCACGGTGATGGTCGACGGTGAACAGGACCGCCCCGACAGCGCGGGCGGCGGCGCCCAGGTAGACGGCCGACTTGCCGCAGTACGAGCCGATCTCGAGCAGCGGCCTGGCGGTGTCGAGGGTGCCGAAGTCGACGGTGCCGACGTCGAGGGTGCCGGAGTCCAGGGTGGCGGCGTGGACGGTGGCGGCCCTCAGGCCCGCCTCGTACAGCGCGAGCCCCTCGTCGTCAGGCATGAACCCCTTGGCGGAGCGGGCGGCGGCGAGCAGGGCGGCGTCCATCTGGCAATCCTGTCGTACCCCTTTGGCACCATTCGGGCTGTGCCCAGCGACGAGAGGTCAACTACGATCGACCGTCCCACTCACCTGCCCCGCCTGGCGGGGCCCCGAGCGCAGCTGGCGCCGGGTCCACAGGGAGGAATGCAAGCGCCATGCGACCCTACGAGGTCATGATCATCCTCGACGCCGGCCTGGAGGAAGAGGCCATCCGGGCCACGCTCGACCGGGCGACGCAGATCGTCCGGTCCAACGGAGGCAACCCCGGCCGGGTCGACCGCTGGGGCAAGCGCCGCTTCGCCTACGAGCTCAAGCACCGGTGGGAGGGCTACTACGTCCTCCTCGAGGCCACCGCGGAACCGGTGGCCATGGCCGAGCTCGACCGGGCCCTGCACCTCGCGGACGAAGTGGTCCGCCACAAGGTCATCCGGCTCCCGGAGAAGGTCTCGGGGCGGGCTCCCCGTCCCGCCGTGTCCCCGGGAGCGCCGGAGGCGGCTGCGGCCGCCGGAAGGAGCTAACAATGAGCAACGGCAACACCGTCACCATCATCGGCAACATCACGCGCGACCCCGAGCTGCGGTTCACACCGTCGGGTCAGGCGACCGCCACCTTCGGCGTGGCTGTCAACCGCCGCTGGCAGAACCGCCAGACCCAGGAGTGGGAAGAGGCGGTGTCGTTTTTCGACGTGGTGTGCTGGCGAGACCTGGCCGACAACGTCAGCGAGTCGCTGACCAAGGGAGCCCGCGTCATCGTCTCTGGCCGGCTCGAGCAGCGCAGTTGGGAGGGCCAGGACGGCGAGAAGCGCTCGAAGGTGGAGATCGTCGCCGATGAAGTGGGCCCGAGCCTGCGTTGGGCCACGGCGCAGGTGACCAAGACCGACCGCCGGTCCCCAGACGGCCAGGCCGGCGGCGCCGCCCCCGGCCGCTACAGCGAGCCGCCCCCCCGTGAGCCGGCCTACGACGAGGAGCCCTTCTGATGGCCAAGGGAAACGACCGCGACCGCGACAGCCGGCGGCGGGCCCCCAAGGACGCCCCCCGCAAGGGCGCCAAGAAGAAGGTGTGCATCTTCTGCAGCGACCACATCGCCTTCGTCGACTACAAGGACATCAACCTGCTGCGGCGCTTCATGAGCGAGCGGGGCAAGATCCGGGCCCGGCGGGTCAGCGGCAACTGCTCGCAGCACCAGGCCGCGGTGGCGGTGGCCATCAAGACCGCTCGCGAGTTGGCGCTGTTGCCCTACGCCCAGCGCACCCTCACCGAACGCGCCGGTGGCCGGGGCGGGGGCCGTGGCGGCGACCGCAGCCGCGGGGCCCCCGAGCGGGTGGAGGCCTACGAGCCGCCTGAGCTCGCCGGTGAGGCGGTCGAGACGCCCGAGGCAGCCGATGGCGGCGAGGGCGTCGGCGCGGAGGTGGAGGCATGAGGATCGTCCTGCGCGCCGACATCGACAACCTCGGCAAGAAAGGCGACATCCTCGAGGTGGCCGACGGCTTCGCCCGCAACTACCTGCTCCCCCGAGGCCACGCCATCAAGGCCAGCCCTGGCGTGGAGGCCCAGGCCGGCGCCATGCGCCGGTCGCGCGACGTCAAGGACGCCCGCGACCGTGAATCGTCCGAGGCGGTGGCCCGAAAGCTGGTGCCCCTGGTGATCAGGATCGCGGCCAAAGCCGGCAACGAGGGCAAGCTGTTCGGCTCGGTGACGGCGGCCGACGTGGTCACCGCGGTGGCCGACCAGGCCGGCGTCACCCTCGACCGCCGCAAGGTGCACCTCGACGAGCCCATCCGTTCGATCGGCACCCACGAGGTACCGGTGCGCCTGCACAACGACGTGCAGTTCCGGGTCACCCTCGACGTCGTCAAGGCGTAGTCGCCACGCTGAGTAGTAGTTCGCCGGGGGGTTAAAAACAGCGGAGTCGGGATGTCGATCAGACGCGGTGACTTTCTTGCGCTCGCGTCTCGCCGCCGTCGCCGCCACCGCCCTGCTCGCCCCCGCTCTGTTGGTGGCCGGATCCTCACCCGCCGGCTCGCTGCCCGATCGGGCCGCACCCGCCGGCCACGAGCACGCGCACACCCACGGGCCCGACGGGCTAGCCCTCGACCGCGGCGGCCCAAACCGGGTGGCGGCCGCTGCTCCCTACGACGTCGACGCCCACGCCCCCTGGTCGAAGGCGGAATGGGACGGGCTGGCACCGACGGCCGACGTGAAGCCCGACGTGGCGGTCGGCCCCCAGATCCACGCCGTCTACGTGTACCCGGCTCGCAGCACCAGCCGTTTCCTCGACTTCGCCGCCATGTTCCAGGCCGACGCCCGCCAGGCCAACACCCTCTTGAGCGCCACCCGCAACCGGGCGCTGCGCTTCGACGAGCGGGTCGGTGCTGACGGGTCGACCAGGTACCTGGACATCACGGTCTTCCGGAGCAAGTACAACGCCAAGCAGCTCGCCGGCTCGAACCAGTTCTCCTTGGTGGCCAACGAGCTCGAGGCGTCCGGCAAGTTCAGCGAGCCGGACAAGAAGTACGTGGTGTGGCTCGACGCCGGCTCCAAGTACTGCGGCCAGGCCACCCTCTACCACGACACCACCCGCTCCGAGCTCAACGCCAACAACGGGCGCACCACCGGCATCGTCTACCGCCCGTACTCCACCACCAACGGCGAAGGCGGGTTCTGGCCGGGTCGCACGCTCCTGCACGAGCTCGGCCACAACCTGGGCGCCCTGCAGGCCGACGCGCCTTCATCCTTCGACGACGCCCACTGCAACGACAGCGCCGAAGACGTCATGTGCTACACGTCCCAGACCAGCAACGACACCGGCGGCCCCGTCTTCGACCACGGCGACAACGACTACTGGGACCCCAGCCCCACCGCCCCTCTGCCCTGGTGGACGGTCAACCTCAGCAAGTTCGTCTGCACCCCAGGCGCCGGCGGCACCTGCTGACGCCCGGCTGAGCCCCGTCATCGCCGGGTCGCCGGCGGTCGTTGTCACACGCGGGGCGTAACATCGAACTTATGTTCGGAGCTGCAAGTGGCGCCTGGCCTGTGGAGAAAGCGGCACCTTTGCCCGTCTCCTCCACAGCCAGATCCTCAGCTTTGGCCCCTCGTTGCCCACAGCCGCCAACGGCTTGACTGCCCCTAAGTCATGGTCCAGTCACTCGACGACGCCCGCCGCCGTACTGCCCGGTCGACTGGGTCCCGGGTGCCGCCGCACAACCTGCAGGCGGAGGAATCGCTGCTGGGCGCCATGCTGCTGTCCAAAGACGCCATTGCCGCCGCCGTCGAGACGTGCAGCCCGGACGACTTCTACAAACCGGCCTACGGCCACATCTTCGAGGCGATCCAGTCCCTCTACGGCCAAGGTGAGCCGGCCGACCCCGTGACCGTGGCCGACGAGCTGCGCCGGGCCGACCTGCTCGATGCCATCGGTGGGCCGTCGGTGCTCACCGACTTGCAGGGCAACACCCCGGGCATCAGCAACGCCGCCCACTACGCCCGCATCGTCGAGGAGATGGCGCTGCTGCGCCGCCTCATCGGGGTCGCCGGCGAGATCGCCGAAATCGGCTACTCGGTACCCGACGACGTGGTGGCCGCCGTCGACCAAGCCGAGGCCATGGTGTTCGAGGTGGCCCAGCGCCGCGTCACCGACAGCCTCTCCGACCTGCGTTCGCTGCTCAGCCTCAGCCTCGACCGCCTCGCCGCGCTCTACGACCGGGGCGACTCGGTCATCGGCACTCCCACTGGTTATGTGGATCTCGACGAGCGCCTGTCGGGGCTGCAGCCGTCGAGCCTGGTCATCGTGGGCGCCCGCCCCGGATCGGGCAAGACCGCCTTCTCCCTGGGCATGGCGGCCCACGCGGCGGTGGAGTCCCACCTGCCTGTGCTGTTCTTCTCCCTGGAGATGAGCCACGACGAGGTGACCCAGCGGTTGCTGTCGTCGGAGGCCAAGGTCGACGCCACCCGGCTGCGCAACGGCAAGCTGGCCGACACCGACTGGCACAAGATCAGCCATGCCATCGGCCGGCTGTCGGAGGCACCGCTCTACATCGACGACAACCCGAACATGACGGTGATGGAGATGCGGGCCAAGGCCCGCCGCCTCAAGAGCCGGCTGGGCGGCCTGTCGCTCATCGTGGTCGACTACCTGCAACTGATGACGGGGCGGCGGTCCGCGGAGAACCGCCAGGTCGAGGTGTCCGAGATCAGCCGGGGCCTCAAGATCCTCGCTCGCGAGCTGGAGGTCCCAGTAGTCGCCGTGTCCCAGCTGTCGCGCGGCCTCGAGACCCGTTCCGACAAGCGCCCCATGCTGTCGGACCTGCGGGAAAGCGGCTGTATGCCCGCCTCCACCCGTCTTCTCCGGGCCGACACCGGAGCGGAGGTCACGCTCGGCGAGCTGGTGCTGAGCCAGGAGCAGCCTTTGGTCTGGTCGTTGGACGGCGAGACGATGCAGATGAAGCCGGCGCGGCTGCTCCGTGCCTTCCCGTCCGGGATAAAGCCGCTCTACCGGCTCCGCCTCGCTTCAGGCCGTACCGTCGAGGCGACCGCCAACCACCCCTTCCGGACCACCCACGGCTGGACGGCGCTGGAGGACCTGCAGGCCGGCGAGCTCCTCGCCGTGCCCGGCCAGATCCCGGTGCCGCTGAAGGTGGCGAAAGGCTGGACGGACGACGAGCTCATCCTCCTCGCCCACATGATCGGCGATGGCAGCATCGGTCCTTCCGGTGTCCAGTACGCCACCACTGACTCGGCGAACAAGGCGATCGTCGAGGAAACCGCTCGCCGCCTTTTCGGGATCGAGGCTGAAAGCAGACAGCTCCGCTCCACCTGGCAGATCTCGCTGCCGGCGCCGTACCGCCTGACCGACAACCGCTACCACCCCGTCCGGAACTGGCTCGAGCCACATCGGCTGTGGGGGTCGAGGTCGCACAGCAAGTTCCTCCCGGAGTCCATCCTCGGCCTGAGCGAGCGGCAGCTGGCGCTGTTCCTCCACCACCTCTGGGCTACGGACGGTTCGATCACCATCACGGCCAACGGGCGGGGGCCGGTGGTCCGGGCGTACTACTCCTCGTCCAGCCCACGCCTGGCTCGCGATGTACAGCGCGCCCTGTTGCGCTTCGGCATCCGCACCACCATCTCGCCAGGGGGCAAGAAGGGGTACAAGGACAACCTCCGCGTCCGCATCCAGGGGGCCGCCGATCAGGCTCGGTTCCTCCGAACCATCGGATGCCATGGCGCTGGCGGGGAGAAGATCGCCGAAGCGCTTGAGGTTCTCGCGGTGGTCAAGGAGAACCGGGATGCCGAGGTCGTCCCGCCGTCCGCTGTCTTGTGGGACGAGATCATCGAGATCGTGGAGGTCGGCCCTCAGCCGACGTTCGACGCCACGGTGGAAGGAACGCACAACTTCGTCGCCGAGGGCGTCTTCGCTCACAACAGCCTGGAACAGGATGCCGACGTCGTGATGTTCATCTACCGCGACGAGCTCTACAACCCCGAGAGCAACGATCGCGGTGTGGCGGAGATCATCGTGGCGAAGCACCGCAGCGGCCCGACCGGCACCGAGCGTCTCGCCTTCCTCGACCGCTACACCCGTTTCGCCAACATGGCCAAGGTGTAGGTGGTGACGACCTCGCCGGGCGAGCGGAGGCCACCTCGAAAGGACCGGTCTGCACCCTTCCCTTCGGCTGGAGGTGTGGCCCCCGCCCTGTTCCCGGCGGTGCAGCGCACTGGAGGATGCGCCGCTCTCCTCTCTCGACCACTCTCCGTGAGAACTTGAGGCGGTAGCCTCGGCTCTGGTGCGCCGCTATCTCGTCCTCGCCGCCGTGTGCAGCTGCTGGGGCACGATCCCTCTGGTGGCCAGCCACGTCGACCTGCCGGCGCCGGCCATCGTGCTGGTACGGGTGTGGGTGGCCGCCGCGGCGCTCGGCCTGGTGCTGGCGGGGTCGCGTCTGGTCGGCACCGGCGTGGGTAGCACCGGCTGGCGGGGCGCTGGCAGCCGGACGTCTCCAGCCCGCCCCCTGGTCGCCGGCCTGCTCCTGGCCGTCCACTGGACCACGATGTTCGCCGGCTACCAGCACGCTCCTGACGACACCGTCGTGTTCATCATCTTCCTCGCCCCGGTGGGCGTCGCCCTCCTGGCCCCCCGGGCCCTGGGCGAGGCAGTCGGCAGCCGCACCATCGTCGCCCTCACCCTGGCGGTGGGCGGGTTCGCCCTCGTGGCCGGGCCGAGCATCCGGGCCGCCGGCGCCGCCGGCGTGGGTCTGGCCGCCCTCTCCTCGGCCGCCTTCGTGGCCCTGGTGCTGGTGTCGAAGCCGCTGGCCGTGGTCTACGGCGGGCTGCGGTTGACCCTGGTCGAGATGGTGGTGGCCGGCCTGGTGCTGCTGCCCGTGGCCAGCACCGTCGACTGGGGCTCCGCCCGCCGCTTCTGGCCGTGGCTCGCCATCCTGGGGTTGGTGCACACCGGGCTGTTCGTCACGCTGTACCTCTGGGCGCTGGCCCGGGTGCCGGCGAGCCACGCCGGCATCCTCGGTTACCTCGAGCCGGCGGGGGTGGTCGTCGTCTCGTGGTGGTTGCTGGCCGCCCCGCCCCGCCTGACCACGGTCCTGGGGGGCCTGCTGATCGTTGCTGCCGGCGCCCTCGTCGTCCTCAGTGGCGACCAGGCCGAACAGCGCGAACCGAGGGCATCGAAGGAGGTCCCCGCCGGTGTTCCTGGGTGAGGACCTGCTGCCGCTGCTCGTGCTCGCGCTGGGCGCCGCGCTGGCGGTGGGCAACGGCATCGCGTTGCTGCGGCCGCCCCCGGCGTCGGAGGACGGGGACCTGGCCAAAGCTCCACTGGGCCGGACCGTCACGATGATCGCCTTGGGCCTGGTGGCCGCCATCTGGGCCCTGGCCACGCTCACCTCGTGAGCGACGGCCTCACCCGCCTGCAGCGCCAGATCGGGTTCCTGGTCGAGTTGGACAAGGCCAAGTCGGTCTTCCGCCAGAGCTACCTCACCGACGGCTCGCGCAAGGAGAACGACGCCGAGCACATGTGGCACCTGGCCCTCTGCGTGCTCGTGCTGGGCGAGTACGCGGCCGAGCCCGTCGATCTGGTGCGGGTGCTCAAGATGGTGTTGGTCCACGACATCGTCGAGATCGACGCCGGCGACACCTACATCTACGACGAGGTGGCGCGGGCGACCCAGGCCGACCGGGAGGGCCGCGCTGCCGACCGCCTCTACGGGCTGCTGCCCCCCGACCAGGAGGCCGAGCTGCGGGAGATCTGGGAGGAGTTCGAGGCCCGGACCACGCCGGAGTCGCGCTTCGCGGCCGCCATCGACCGCCTCCAGCCGGTCCTGCTCAACTTGGCCACCGAGGGTCGGGCGTGGCGCGAGCACGCAATGGGGGCCGACCGCGTGATCTCGGTGAACTCCAAGATGGAGGCGGGAGCGCCCGCACTGTGGGAGTACGTGCGCGAGCTCCTCCACGATGCCGTCTCGCGAGGTTGGCTGGACGAGCAGACCCGCTGAGGGTGCCGCTACGCCTGGTCCAGACCGTCGGCGCCACGGCGCTCGATGTTGCGGCAGTTGACCCTCGGCGGCAGGCTCGCCGACACGCGGTGCACCGCTCCGGTCTCGGTCTCCACCACGAAGGCATCCCCTCCCACCAGGGGTTCCCCCGCGGCATCTCGCAGCGTCACGTAGAAGAAGTGCGGGAACCCGTCGATGCTGGCGACGACCAGCACGTCCGGTGAAAGCCCGCTCGTCTCAGCCACCAGGCCAACGACTTCGTCCCAAGCGTCGGCTGCGGCCCGCAACTCCCCGGGCTCGCCGAAGGGGTCCCACAGGTCGAACGACGTCGTGATGGGCGGTGGTGGCGGCGGCGGCGGCGGTTCGGCTTCGTCGTGTTGGGGCATCGGCGTGTTAGC
>JAHWJQ010000309.1 GCA_019348305.1 Actinomycetota bacterium | reverse complement strand
ACTCGGTGGTGCTGCTCGACGAGATCGAAAAGGCCCACCCCGACGTCTTCAACGTCCTGCTCCAGGTCCTCGACGACGGTCGCCTCACCGACGGCCAGGGCCGCACCGTCGACTTCTCGAACACGGTGCTCATCATGACCACGAACTACCCGGGTGACGTGCGGGAGCACTTCAAGCCCGAGTTCCTCAACCGGGTCGACGAGATCATCCGCTTCCGCTCTCTCACGAGGGAGGACCTGGGGGCCATCGTGGAGATCCAGCTCCGCGACCTCGAGCGCCGGCTGGCAGCGAGGCGGCTCAGTTTGGAGGTCTCCGACGAGGCCAAGCGCTGGCTGGCCGAACGGGGCTTCGACGAGGCCTACGGCGCCCGCCCGCTCAAGCGGCTCATCCAGCGGGAGATCTCCGACGCGCTGGCCTCGGCGTTGCTCACGGGCCGCTACGACGAGGGGGCGACGGTCACCGTCGACGTCGCCGGCGACGACCTGGTCCTCAAGTAGCGGGTGTTGTCACCCTGGGTCTGCCACTGCGGACAACCGAACTCCGGGCCTGGCCCCTGCTCGCGCTGCCTCAGCCCGGCGCCGGCGGGGGCAGCCATGCCGGCCCCAGTGCCGCTCCCGTGGCGGCCGGGCCCGGGCATCGTCAGTTTGGCCATCGTCATCGCCCTGCTCCTGATCGCCGGCGCCGCCGGCGCCACTGTGGTCCTGGCCGAGCGGGGCGAACGGGGTGCGCCCGACAACGATGCCCCCGCTCGGACGGTGCTGGTGTCCCCCACCGACCCCGCCCAGCCAGCGCAGCCCTCGGCGCCGCCGCAAAGTGAGCTGGAGCGAGAGCTACCGGGGCTGCTGCGGTTCGTGGAACAGGCCCGGGGGCTGCGCTTCACGCGGGAGGTGAAGGTCAGCCTCCTCGGCGACGAGGAGTTTCGCCGCCGGCTGCTCGGCGCCGACGACCCCCGCAGCCCCGACGACACACGAGAGCTGCAGGCCACCGAGCGGGTGCTCCAGGGGCTCGGCCTGCTCGATCGCGGGGTCGATCTGGAAAAGGCGGTCGAGTCGCTCTTCGGCAGCGCAGTGGCCGGCTTCTACGACACCGAGAAGGACGACCTCGTGGTGCGGGGCGAGGAGCTGACCCCGGGACGGCGGGTGACGTTGGTGCACGAGCTCACTCATGCCCTCCAGGACCAGCACTTCGACATCACCCGGGCCGACCTCGACGATCGCGACGACGAGTCCTCTCAGGCGCTCACGGGTCTCGTGGAGGGCGACGCCGTGCGCATCGAGCGCACGTACCTCGACACCCTGCCACTCGAGCAGCAGAAGGCGATCGAGGCGGAGGAGGCGGAGTTCAGCGGTGGCATCGACCCTTCTACTCCTGAGGTCCTGCTCCAGTTGGTGGGCTTCCCCTACATCGTCGGCCCACGGTTCGTCGAAGAGATCATTGCCGCCGGCGGCCAGGCGAGGCTCGACGCCGCCTTCGCCAGTCCCCCCACCACCTCCGAGCAGTTGTTGCACCCCGACCGCTACCTGGCCGGCGACGGCCCGCAGCCCGTGCCTGCCCCGCGGCCCGACGGCAAGGTGATCGACGAGGGCGTGCTGGGTGAGTTGGGCCTACTGCTGTTTCTTCGCGAAGGGGGATTGGGCGATGCCGCGCCGGGCACGGCCCGGGGCTGGGGCGGCGACCGGTACGTCGCCTGGGCCGACGGCAGGCGCACCTGCGTCCGGGCCACCATCGCCATGGACACCCCCGACGACGGCGCCCGCCTGCGCAGGGCGCTGGAGCGGGTGGCCGAGCGGCGCAAGGGTGTCTCGGTGGGACGGGGGGCACAAGGCCCGGCCACCGTCACCTCGTGCGGCTGAGTGCAACGGTTCAGCGGGCGGGAAGAACCTCGACGAGAAGGGTCACCGGCCCGTCGTTGACCAGGGAGACGTGCATGTCCGCTCCGAATCGGCCGGTGGCCACCGTGGCGCCGAGGGTGGCAAGGCGCTCGGCCACCGCCTCCACCAGCGGTGCGGCCTGTTCCGCCGGTGCAGCCGCGGCCCACGAGGGCCTTCGCCCCCGCGACGTGTCCGCGTAGAGGGTGAACTGGCTCACCACCAGCGCCTCGGCAGGCTGGCCGGCGCCGGCGAGGTCGGCCAGCGACCGGTTCATCACGCCCGCCTCGTCGGCGAACACCCGCAGCTGCCACAGCTTGTCTGCCAGCAACCGGCTCTCCCGCGGCCCGTCGTCGTGGGTCACGCCGACGAGGATGCACAGGCCGCAGCCGATGCGACCGACGGTCTCCGGCTCAGGCGTGCCCCTCGGCCCTGCGCCCGCGTCCACATCCACGCGGGCGGAAGACACCCGCTGCAGCAGAGCCCTCACCCCGGCGACGATATGCTCGTCTGTAATCCCGCAACGACTCGAGGGAGA
>JAHWJQ010000308.1 GCA_019348305.1 Actinomycetota bacterium | reverse complement strand
GAGGCGAGGGGGTTGGCGGTCGGTGCGAGGCGGTAGTCGGGGCTGGCGCGAACCTGGCCGACGGCGGCATTCGCTCCGGGAGTGACGAGGAGGCTGGCAGCCAGCGCGGCGAGAGCCGCGATCACTGTCGCCTTCCTGATCCTCCCCGTTGGGCTGGTGGTTCCGATGATCGGCATGAGTCTGAGAAAGCTCCATTTCTCGCGATGTCTCGCGGGGTCCCGGGTGTCGGTACTTCGTCGACGACCATCTAGGTCGTCACGAACGCCGGGTGAAGCAGGCCGCCAGCCCAGCCCGATCCCCCCAGCACCCACCACTAGCTTTGGCGGGTAACCGGCCGGCGCGTGGCGCCCAGCCGGTACAGCAGGTCCGACGCAAGGCAGGGGACAGCCGAAGCTGTCCCCTGCCGATGCGTCGTGTCGTGCGTCTCTTCCCAAACCGCCCTTAGCTGGCGGGGGTGAGGTGTCGGGCACCCAGAAGCGGGCGGCCGCTCTTCCAGAAGGCGCCCAGGCTCAGAAGAACGAGGGCGAGACCGGCAGCCAGGGTGAGACCGGGCACCAGGCTCGGGCGCTCACCGGATGCTGCCGGCAGGAGGGTTTCGGCGGCAGGCGGGGCGGGCGGCACAGCGGAGCCTGATTCGTAGCTCGCAGTCGCCTCGGGAGCGGGCGCCACTTCGACAGCAGTGGCTGGTGCCGAGGGAGGGGCGGCAGGAGCGGCGGGCGCCGGGCCAACCGGCGCGGCAGCTGCCGGCCGGGCGGCCGGTGCGCGGGCGGCGGAGACGGCCGGTGCCGGCGATGCCGCTTGAGTGGCGGCCGACGGAGTGCTCCCGGCTTCGGCCGGCTCGGTGGTCGAGGCCTGCGAGGCCGTTGCCGGCTCGGACGCGGGCTGCGAACCGGACGGCTGAGAAGCGCCGGAGGGCTGCGAGGACTGGGCCGGCTGGGAGGGCTGCTCGTTCTGCGATGCCGGCGCAGCGGTGGACCCGCTGCTCGCCGCCGCTGCCTGGGCGGTCACCTCGATGTTCGCCCGTCCCGGGCACCCGACGCAGGGGGCGCCGTTGGCCAGAGTCTGGGTGGCGATGAGGATGTGGTTGCCGATGGCCGTCTTGGCCGGGATCGTCACCTTCCTCTCGAACCTGCCGCCCTTCATCTGGTCGATCGTGATCGACGCCAGCACGGGGCCGTCACGCCTGTCGAGGCGGATGTCGACTGGGGACGACGTGGCCTCCATGCTGTAGTTGGCCCCGGTCACGGTCACCGCATCCGCGGCACCTGCCGCGGCACTCGACGGATTCGCATGCAGCGTGGTGAGACGCTGGCAGGCGTAGGCCGCTGATGCGGCCAGTAGGGGGACCATCGCGAGGGCGAAGATGCCGGTCAAGAGCCGGCGTTTGGATTGACGCACGTGTGCTACCTCCGTAGTGCCTATAGGTCTGTGCTGCGACAGACTAGTACGACCGGGCCGCCCGTCGATACCCTCTTGGCGAGCGATGGGCAAACCGAAGTTGCTTTTTCCTTACCGCTACCAGCGCTGGGCGGCTATAACGACCCGTGGTGCTACTGAAAGACAGGAGGACACCTGAGACGCCTGCTCCTGGCCCTGTTGTCAATAGCGGCGGGGGCTAGCGCGGTGGTCGCGGCGATCCCACTGCTCTCGCCGGCCAACGCCGTCTCCGTGGGGCCGAACGTGTTCGTGAACGAGGCCGGGCCCATCGACGCCAACAACTCCCCCACCCTCGTCCGCAACCCGCTGCTCGAGACGAACCTGGTGATCACCCACCGCGTCGACCGCCCCCAGTTCTCCGCCTTGCTGCATTCGAGCCTCGACGGCGGCGCCACCTGGGCCTCGATCACCCTGCCCCTCCCGGCGGGGATGGACCGACCGTTCGCCCCCGACGTCGCCTTTGCCCCCGACGGGACGCTGTTCGTCAGCTACGTGAACCTGGAGGGGCTCGGCAACGTGCCCGCCAACCTCTGGGTGGCGACGTCCAAGGACGGCGGACGGACCCTCTCCGACCCGGTTCGCGTGGCCGGCAAACTGGCGTTCCAGGCCAGGCTCGCCATGGACCACGACAACACCGTCCACCTCACATGGCTCCAAGCCAACGAGGTCGGGCTCCTCAAGCTGGTGGGCGGCCCCAACCCCATCGTCGCCTCCCGATCAACCGATGGTGGCCAGACCTTCACCGCGCCGGTGGTGGTGAGCGATCCGCAGCGCGAGCGGGTGGGGGCCGCCAGCCCGGTCATCGACTCCGAGGGCCGGCTGGTGGTGCTCTACCAGGACTTCAAGGGTGACCGTCGTGACTTCGAGTTCCTGGAGGGACCGGCCTGGGGAGAGCCCTTCGCTCTGGTCGTGACCCGGTCCGACGACGGGGGCAGGACCTTCTCCCGTGGTGTGGAGGTCGACAACGGCCT
>JAHWJQ010000307.1 GCA_019348305.1 Actinomycetota bacterium | reverse complement strand
ACAGGACCCGATAGTGGGCGCAGCGCTGGCCGGGCGATCAGGGGTCACCGAAACCTCCTCGCGTGGGGACAAGGCGCTGGTGGCGTTCGCCCCGGCGCGAGGCATTGGCTGGACCGTCTCTGCCTCGATCCCCGAGCGCCAGGCCTTCGCCGGCATCGGCCCGCTGCGGTCGCGAGTGCTGACGATCGCCGGCGTGCTCGCCCTCGTGCTCATGGGAGGGTTGGGCCAGCTGGTGCGCGTGCAGCGGCGACGCTGGGCCGCCGAGGCCACGTTGCGCGACAGCGAGGCCCGCACCAGAGCGATCCTCGACGGGGCCCGCGACGGCTTCTTCTCGGTGGGGCCCGATCGACGGATCACGGCCTGGAACCCCCGGGCCGCCGAGCTGCTCTGCTGGCCCGCCGAGGAGGCCTTGGGTGCGCCGCTGAGCGCCCGCATCCTGCCCGCGGGGACGGCCACCGACGACGAGGTGGCGCTGGCCCAGTTCATGGCCGGCGGCCCCGCCACCGACGACCGGAGCCTCGAGGTCACCATCGTGACCCGGTCCGGCGACGAGGTACCGGTGGAGGTATCGCTGTTTGCCAGTCCGACAGGCGACGGGTCGTGGCACGCCTTCGTGCGGGACCTGCGGGAGCGCACACGCGCCCAGGAGGCGCTGGCCCAGCTGGCGGCCATCGTCGAGGGCTCTGACGACGCCGTCGTCGGGACGTCCCTCGACGGCCGCATCACCACCTGGAACAGGGGTGCGGAAAGCCTCTACGGCTACTCCGCCGAAGAGGTCGTTGGTCGCTCGATCTCGATGTTGGTCCCTCCTGGCGTGGCCGACGAGCTGCCGGGGATGGTGGCCCGGTTCTACCGGGGCGAGGCGGTGGGCCACTACGAGACGACGCGGGTCCGCGCCGACGGCGCGGTCATCGACGTGTCGGTGACCGCCTCCCCCATCCGCGATGCCGCCGGCACCATCGTCGGCATGTCCAAGATCGCCCGGGACATCTCGGAGCGGAAGCAGACCGAGATCGCTCTGGAGGCCGCTCGAGACCAGGCCATGCAGGCGTCGCGCCACAAGTCGGAGTTCCTGGCCAACATGAGCCACGAGATCCGCACGCCGATGAACGGCGTACTCGGCATGACGTCGCTGCTGCTCGACACCGATCTGGACGCCGAGCAGCGGGACTACGCAGAGACGGCGAAGCGCTCGGGGGAAGCGCTGCTGCGGGTGATCAACGACATCCTCGACTTCTCCAAGGTCGAGGCGGGGCGGCTGGAGTTCGAACACGTCGACTTCGACCTGCGGGTCGTGGTCGAGGACGCCACCGAGGCGCTGGCCCAAGCGGCCCAGGAGAAGTCCCTCGAGCTGGCCTGCCTGATCCCGCCGGACCTGCCCACCCAGCTCCGGGGCGACCCCACCCGCCTCTGCCAGGTGCTCACCAACCTGCTCAGCAATGCCATCAAGTTCACCGGCAGGGGTGAGGTGGTGGTGAGGGTGGGCCTCGAAGAGGAGGGCCCGCAGGAGGTCGTCGTGGTCTTCGAGGTCGCCGACACGGGCATGGGCATCGCTCCGGAGTACGTCGAGCGCCTCTTCGACTCGTTCTCCCAGGGCGATGCCTCGACCACCCGCCGCTTCGGCGGAACCGGCCTCGGACTCGCCATCAGCCGCCGGCTGGTCGAGCTCATGGGGGGGACGATCTCGGTGGCGAGTGTGCCCGGGAGCGGGAGCACGTTCCGCTTCACCGCCCGGTTCGAAAAAGTCCGCGACGGCGAGGTGCAGCCCCGCCTCCAGCCTCGCCACGACCTGGTGGGCCTGCGGGTGCTGGTCGTCGACGACCACGACGTCGTGCACTGGGGCTTCCGGCTCATGCTCTCCGAGCGAACGTGGGTGGAGCGCTGCCTGAGCGCGCGCAACGGCCGGGAGGCCCTCGCGCTGCTCGAGCGCTGGGCGCCGCACGTCGCGCTCATCGACCTGTTCGTCGGCGAGGAGTCCGGGGCGGAGATCTGCGAGCGCATCCGCCGGGCGGCGCCCGCGACCCGCGTGCTGCTCATTTCGGGCGCGGGGCGCATATCGCCGAGCGCGGCGCGGGCCGCGGGCGCACGCCCAGCTCATCGGCGGCGAGGTGAGCCTCCTGGACCCGGACGACCACGCGGCAGCCCTGCTGCGGATGCGGGCCCACGGCCGCGAGCCCATGTCGATGACCCACGGGGACTTCGACGCCGGCTACCTGCGGGCCCTGGTGCTCGACGGGAGGGGCGGCCTCCGCCTGAGGCGGGTGAGCTACGCGGCGCACGTCGACTCCCTGATGCGCGGACGCCGGGGCGCGGTGCGACCGACCACCGAGGCCGAGCTGCACCCCTTCCGCCAGCGCTTCGTGCAGATGTTCGCCGACGCCCGTCGCGACCACGGATTGCGGTACTTCCT
>JAHWJQ010000306.1 GCA_019348305.1 Actinomycetota bacterium | reverse complement strand
GTCGTTGCTCGAGCGACTGCGGATGCTGCAGGACGAGCTCGAGTAGCTGCCGATCCAGCCCCTTGGCGCGGCCGCAGGACCTTCTGGCGGAGCAGCCTGCGAACGCGTTCCGGCGGCCGGTCCGGGTGGAGCCTGCAGGGGCGGGAGGAAACGCGGTCGCCGCAGCGGGAGCCGCCCCCACGTCCGGACCGCCGTCGACGCCACCGGGGAACGCCGGGTCCTGCACGCCGGTGAGGAGCCGGTGCCCTCCGAGGTCGTCGAGTCGGCGCCCATGCTCCGGGGATTCACCGTGGCCCACGTCTTCGACGTCTCCCAGACCTCGGGAGCTCCGCTCCCGGAGCCGCCGTCGCCCCAGCTGCTGGCCGGCGAGGCGCCTCCGGGTCTCGGCGTGGCGGTGATGGAGCTGGTCGAGTCCCAGGGCTACACCGTCGACACCGTCCCCGGTGCCGGTCACATCGGCGGCGCCAATGGCCAGACCCACTGGGGGACGCGGTCGGTGGTGGTCCGCGCCGACATGGACGACGCAGCGATGGTGAAGACGCTGATCCATGAAGCTGCCCACGTCCTGCTGCATGCCAGCGACCCCGGCCGGTTGCTGCCCCGTGGCCTCAAGGAGGTGGAGGCCGAGTCGGTGGCGTTCGTGGTGGCGGCGGTGCACGGCATGCCCACCGACGACTACTCCTTCCCCTACGTGGCCGCGTGGGCGGGCGAGGATGGCGCCAGAGCGGTGGCGGCCACCCAGGCCCGAGTCGCCCAGGCCGCAAAGACGATCATCGCCGCTTCCCCAGCCGAGCACGGCCCCGGCGGCCGGGTCCCCGGTGTGGAGGCCCTCGTCGACCACGCCCGCCGGGCCGGCACGCCGATCGCCCCCTCGGCGCCGCTGATCGACGCCGTTGGCGTGTGAGACCCAAGCGATGAGGAGTCCGAACGCGCATCGGTCGCACCACGGTCACGACGACCTCCTCTTCGCCGCCCTCGTCGTCGTGGTTGTGCTGGCCGGGCTTCTGTGGTCGGCCGGTGCCCTGTCCGCAACGGTGTCGGGCCATCCCGTCCCGCCCGGGCGGCCAGTGGCTGGCCTGGTCGCCTTGTCCCGGCCCGCGGTCGACCCCTCGGTGGCCTGGGGGGCGCCGGTCGGACCACCAGTCGTCTACTGGGCCTGCACCATTCTCGTGCTCGCCGCCGGCGGGCTGGTCGGCGTGGCGGGATGGCGGCTGTGGAACCCGAGGCTCGGCAAGCCCGGCCGAGGGACCGACGACGACCCGAGTGCGGCAGCCGGCCTCGCCATGCGTCGCCAGGTCAAGGCCGCCGCCGGGGCCAAGGCCTTGTTGGTCAAGGCGGCGGTGCTGCGTCCGGGAGTGGCTGATCCCGGGCCGGCGGACGTCGGCGTGCGGCTGGGGCACTCCCGGGGGATCGAGTGCTGGACCTGCGTGCGGGACTCGATCGTGGTGCTGGGCCCGCCGGGCTCGGGCAAGGGGCTCCACCTGGTCATCCCCACGATCCTCGACCACCCCGGCCCGGTGATCACCACCTCCACTCGTCCCGACAACCTGGCCGTCACCCTGGCGGCCCGGGCCGAGCGGGGGCCGGTGGCGGTGTTCGACCCCCAGGGCCTCGCTCCCGGCGTGCCGTCGGCCACCCGGTGGTCGCCGATCCGGGGCTGCGAGCGTCCCCAGACGGCCATGGCCCGCGCTGGGGCCCTGGTGGGCGACGCCGCCAAGGGCACGGAGAACGGGAGCTTCTGGACCCAGCAGACCACCCAGGCCGTGCGCTGCCTGTTGCACGCCGCCGCGCTGGCCGGGCGGCCGCCGGTGGACCTGTACCGGTGGTCGCTGTCGGCTCCCGCCGCCAAGGAGGCGGTCGGGATCCTCCGGGAGGACGTCGGTGCCGCGGTGGCCTGGTCCAAGGCGCTGGACTCGATCATCTCAGCCGACCCCCGCACCCGGGACCCGGTGTGGGCCATGGTGTCGAACACCTTCGCCGCCCTGGCCGATCCCGCCGTGCTCGACGCCGTCACCCCGGCCGCCGAGGAGTCCTTCGACCCGGAGCAGTTCCTGCGCCGTGAGGGAACGGTGTACCTGCTCGGCACCTCGACGGGGGCGAGCGCGACGGCGGGCCTGGTCGCCGCCTTCGCCGAGGACGTCGTGGACACCGCTCGGCGGCTGGCGGCGGCATCCTCGGGCGCCCGACTCGACCCGCCCCTGGGCCTGCTCCTCGACGAGGCCGCCAACTACCCGCTGCCCAGCCTGCCGGCCCTCATGTCCGAGGGGGGCGGCAGTGGCATCACCCCCCTGGCCGTGCTGCAGTCGCTGGCCCAGGCCCGCCACCGCTGGGGTCGTGAGCAAGCCGGGTCCATCTGGGACGCCGCCACCGTCAAGGTCATGCTGGGCGGCCAGGGCAACGCCGAGGACCTGGCCGACATGAGCCGCCTCCTTGGCG
>JAHWJQ010000305.1 GCA_019348305.1 Actinomycetota bacterium | reverse complement strand
GGCGCTGGGCAAGCGGGAGCTGGGCGAGCTGGGGCTGGTCGACCCGGCCCGGGTGGAGGCCGGGTACGTGGTGCGGATGCCGAAGGCCTATCCGATGTACGACGACGGGTACCGCCAGAACCTGGCGGTGCTGCGCTCGTGGCTCGAGGAGCACGCTCCCAACGTCCATCCCGTCGGCCGCAACGGCATGCACAAGTACAACAACCAGGACCATTCCATGTACACGGCCATGCTCACCGTGGAGAACATCTTCGGTGCCAGCCACGACACCTGGAACGTCAACGTGGAAGCCGAGTACCACGAGGAAAAGTCCTGAAGACCTACAAGCTGATCATCGCCGCGCTCGTCTGTGCTCTGGTGATCCCCCTGGCCTTCGCGCTGCAGCTCCTCCTCGCCCGCTGAGCCCCGTTCTCGCCGGCTGGTGTCAAACAAAGCTCGCCGGCTTCGCCGACGAAGCCCCAAGCGCCTCGCCTGCGGTAAAGGGGGAACGAACCGTCCCCCGGGCGCTCGGGGCTGGGTTGACACCACCCACCTCGGCGCGAAGAGCCGGCGGTAGGCTCGCCCCTGATGGCTGAACACTTCGACGTCGTGGTGATCGGTGGCGGGCCCGGTGGCTACGCCACCGCCCTCTACGGGGCCGCCGCCGGGCTGAACGTTGCGGTGGTGGAAAAGGACAAGGTGGGCGGCACCTGCCTGCACCGAGGGTGCATCCCGGCCAAGGAGTTCCTCGAGACGGCAAGCATGTTCCGCCACGTCAGCGACGCCAAGGAGTTCGGCGTCGACGCCGGCTCGCCCAGCATCGACTTCTCCATCAGCCAGGCCCGCAAGCAGAAGGTGGTGGACCAGCTCTGGAAGGGCCTGGCCGGGCTCATGAAGCGGCGCAAGATCACCACCGTCGCCGGCCGCGGCGCACTCGGCACCGGACGCACCGTCCACGTCGACGACGGCAGCGAGCTGACCGCGGACCATGTCGTGCTGGCCGCCGGGTCGGTTCCCCGCACCATCCCCGGCTTCGAGGTCGACGGGCGCACCGTGTTGAGCTCCGATGAGTTCCTCGCCCTCGACCGCCTGCCCGCCACGGCGGCGGTCATCGGCGGCGGCGCCATCGGCTGTGAGTTCGCCTCCACCATGGCCGACCTCGGGGTGAAGGTGACCATCCTCGAGGCGCTGCCCAAGATCCTCCCCGGTTGCGACCGCGAGGTCGCCGACGTGGTGGTGAGGTCGTTCAAGAAGCGGGGCATCGACATCCGCACCGGTGTCGCCGTCTCGGGCCACAGCCCAGGCGAGACCGGTACCACCGTGAGCTTCGGCGAAGACGAGAGCCTGACGGTCGACATGGTCGTCGTCTCCGTCGGGCGCCGGCCGCTGTCGGAGGGGCTGGTGCTCGACGGCGTCGGCGTGGAGGTCGACGAGCGAGGCTTCGTGCGGGTCGACCAGTGGCTGCGGACGGCCGAGCCCGGCGTGTTCGCGGTGGGCGACCTCATCTCCACCGGGACCGGGGTGCACCCGGCGTTGGCCCACGTCGGCTTCGTCGAAGGGATCCAGGTGGTGAAGACGATCCTGGGCGAGCCCGTGGTTCCGGTCGACTACTCCAAGGTGCCCTGGTGCATCTACAGCTACCCCGAGGTGGCGTTTGCCGGGCTCTCCGAGGAGGCCGCCCGCGAGGGCGGCCACGACGTCATCGTGAAAAAGGACCCCTTCGCCGGCAACGGCCGGGCCCTGATCCTGGGAGAGCCCGAGGGGCTGGTCAAGGTCATCGCCGAGAAGAACGGTGACGGGCGAGGTGGGACGATCCTCGGTGTGCACATGGTCGGGCCCTGGGTCACCGAGCAGCTGGGCCAGGCCTACCTGGCCGTCAACTGGGAAGCCACGGTGGACGAAGTGGCCCAGTTCATCCAACCGCACCCGACGCTCTCCGAGGTCTTCGGCGAGACGGTGCTGGCGCTCACGGGAAGAGGACTGCACTCCTAGCCATGCCTGAGATCACGATGCCCCAGCTGGGCGAGACCGTCACCGAAGGCACCATCACGAGGTGGCTCAAGCAGGTCGGCGACCGGGTCGAGGAGGACGAGGTCATCTACGAGGTGTCCACCGACAAGGTCGACTCCGAGGTCCCCTCGCCGGTGTCGGGCTTCCTGGCCGAGATCCGGGTGCCGGAGGGAGAGACGGCCGAGGTCGGAGCGGTGCTGGCGGTGGTGTCCGACGCACCGCCGGCAGGTGGCGCGGGAGGCGACGGGGCCGCGGGTTCACAAGCGGGGGCAGCCCAGCCGGCGCCGGCGCCGGCGGACGCGCAGGTCGGGGAGGGGCACTCCGCCGGGGGTGGCGACCCCGGCCCCACCGCGGGGACCGACGTGGTCACGGCCAGTGCCGGTCCGGAACCGACGGGAGCGACCGGCGGGGCGGCGGCGACCGACGAGGCGCCCGACCCCGCCGAGGTCGCCGAGTCGGCGAGCGCCCCGCCCGTCGAG
>JAHWJQ010000304.1 GCA_019348305.1 Actinomycetota bacterium | reverse complement strand
CGGTGATCTCGGTGCCCACGCCGCTCCGTGAGGGCAACCCCGACCTGTCCTACATCGAAGACGCCGCCCGGACCCTGGGGCCGCATCTGCGTGCGTCGGCCACGGTTGTGCTGGAGTCCACCACCTACCCCGGCACCACCGAAGAGCTCGTGGCTCCGTTGCTGGAGGAGGTCTCCGGCCTGGTCGCCGGTGAGGACTTCCACCTCGGCTACAGCCCGGAACGCATCGACCCGGGCAACGCCACGTGGCGCTTCGAGAACACTCCCAAGGTGGTCTCGGGCGTCGACGAGGCGTCCCTGGCCAAGGTCCAGGGCTTCTTCGACCGCCTGGTCGAGCGCACGGTGCCGGTTCCCTCGCCCAAGGAGGCCGAGCTGGCCAAGCTGCTCGAGAACACCTTCCGCCACGTCAACATCGCGCTGGTCAACGAGATGGCCATGTTCGCCGGTGACCTCGGCATCGACGTGTGGACCGCCATCGACGCCGCCGCCACCAAGCCGTTCGGCTTCATGCGCTTCACCCCCGGCCCGGGTGTCGGCGGCCACTGCCTGCCCATCGACCCGTCCTACCTGTCGTGGCGAGTGAGACGCAGCCTGGGCCAGAGCTTCCGCTTCGTCGAGTTGGCCAACGACGTCAACGACCACATGCCCGACTACGTCGTGCGTCGCCTCACCGTGGCGCTCAACCGGCAGAAGAGGTCCGTGAACGGGAGTCGCATCCTCCTGCTCGGGCTGTCCTACAAGAAGGGCACCGGCGACGCTCGCGAGTCACCCTCTCACCCCATTGCCCGACGGCTGGGCGCGCTGGGCGCCGACCTACGGGCGTGCGATCCCCATGTGCTGCCCGTCCACGAACCGCCTGGTGTGCAGCGGGTCGACGCCACCGCCGAGGAGGTCGCCGCCGCCGATGCCGTGGTGCTCCTCGTCGACCACGACGACTTCGACTACGCCGCCATCGCCGACAACGCCACCTTGGTGCTCGACTGCCGCCGGCGGCTGCCCGCTGGCGCCAATGTGGAGCATCTCTGACGGTGTTGGCAGGTCTCCCGTTACTCCAAACGAAGCGAATCGGTTGGCCGGGGACGGTTCTCGGCCAAACCCCCGTGCAAGAGCACGCCGGCGATGCGCTGCCCGGCTTGACCGTCCCACAGCGCCGGCCGGCGCGGTTCCACCCCGTCTCGCAGCACTGCTCGCGCCGTGGCGATGATTCGCTCGGGGTCGCACCCGACAAGCTGGTTGGTCCCCTGTTCGATGGTGATCGGACGCTCGGTGTTGTCCCGTACCGTCAGGCACGGCACGCCCAGCACCGTGGTCTCCTCCTGCACTCCTCCGGAGTCGGTGAGCACCAGGCGGGCATCCGCTTCGAGGGCGATGAAGTCGAGGTAGCCCACCGGGTCGACCACCGTGATGCCTGCCGGCAGCAGCCCGGTGAGGCGCTGGCGGGTGCGAGGATGGGCGGGGAACACCAGGGGACACTCCTGCGCCACCACGCCGAGGGCCGCCACCAGCCGCTCGAGAACCACAGGGTCGTCGACGTTCGAGGGACGATGCAGGGTGACCAGGCCGTAGCCGCCGGTGCTGAGTTCCATCTCCTTCAGCACGGTGCGGGAACGTGCCCGGTCGAGATTGGCCAGCAGGGTGTCGATCATGACGTTGCCGACCAGGTGGATCTGATCGGCCCGGTACCCCTCCATCCGAAGGTTTTCCACGGCGTCGGGGGAGGGCGCCAAGAGGTAATCACTGACGCGGTCGGTCACCACCCGGTTGATCTCCTCGGGCATGGCCCAGTCGCGGCTGCGCAGCCCGGCCTCCACGTGCGCCACCAGGGCGCCGTGCTTGGCCGCGACCAGCGCGCACGCCATGGTGGAGTTGATGTCGCCGACCACCACGACCAGGTCAGGGTCCAATTCGGTGAGCAGGGGCTCGAAGGCGGTCATCACCCCGGCCGCCTGCTGGGCGTGGGATCCCGAGCCCACGCCGAGGGAGCGGTCGGGCGGCCGCAGGCCGAGCTCGTCGAAGAACACGTCGCTCATGGCCACGTCGTAGTGCTGGCCGGTGTGCACGAGGACGGTGTCGGCGCCGGCGTCGTCCAGGGCGTCGAGCACGGGCTTGATCTTCATGAAGTTGGGTCGGGCACCCGCCACGCAGATCACGCGCACGGCGGCGACCCTATCCCCGGGGTTCCTGAACGATGAGCATCGCCATGGCGCTGGTGCTGAGCCTCGCCCTCGGCCCGGTGATGATCGTCATCCTCCGACGCCTGCGCGCTCTGGACGAGCCCGGCCACCGATCCGCGCACCGCCGCCATGAGCAGCCAGGGTTGCGAGAGCAGCTGCCGTCGGCCGCCGCGCAGCAGGATCTCGCGGCTCACGGCCGGGGTGGTCATCAACCAGCGGAGGATCGTCGCCCGGGGCAGGTGCTGGGCGGCGAAACGCAGCCGGTTCCTGCAGTTGTACCGGTAGTAGAGGGCCGACTTGGCCCGGCCGCGCCGCGCGCCCTGGGTGCCGCC
>JAHWJQ010000303.1 GCA_019348305.1 Actinomycetota bacterium | reverse complement strand
AGGCATTCGGTGACCGTCTGGAAGTCGCGGCCGTGGAGCAGGGCCACGATCCCGCGGCGGACGATGTCGGCGGTGGCCTCGTCGAGCTCGCCGACGATGCCGAAGTCGATGAAGACGACGCGGCCCTGGGTGTCGACGAAGAGGTTGCCGGCGTGGACGTCGCCGTGGAAGAAGCGGTGCTCGAGCGCCGACTCGATCCACGCCCGCACGCCGGCCTTGAGCAGCCCGGTGAGGTCGAGCCCGGTGAGGTTGAGCCGTAAGACGTCGTCGACCTTGATGCCGTCGATGCGCTCCATGGTCAGCACTCCTGGCCCACAAAGGTCACGGTGGACCTCGGGCACCCTCACCATGTCGTTCGAGCCGTAGGACCGCAGGTTGGCCGAGAACCGCTCCATGCTGTCGGCCTCGCGGTCCATGTCGAGCTCTCGCGACAGCTGGATGACCACGTCGTCGACCACCGCGACGGGGTTGATGACGCGGGCCGACTTCGACAACCGCCCGGCGGCGCGGGCGACCACCCGGAGAAGCCGGAGGTCGGTCAGGAACTGGCGCTCGATGTCAGGGCGCAGCACCTTCACCACCACTCGTCGACCGTCGGTGGTCGTGGCCGCGTGCACCTGGGCCACCGATGCCGCCGCCACCGGCTCCTCTTCGAAGCTGGCGAACACGTCCTCGAGGCGTCGACCCAGCGCCGCCTCGATGGTGTCGCGGATGGGCGGGAAGGGGGCGGGCGGCGCGGCGTCGAGAAGCCCGCGCAGCGAGTCGGAGATGGCGGCAGGGAACAGCCCGGGGCTGGAGGCCACCACCTGGCTCAGCTTGACGAACGGCGGCCCGAGGGCGACGACCGCGTCGTGGAGCTGGGGAGCGACGGCCTCCACGTTGCGGGTCCGCCGGCGGGCGAGGACGGGGAGCAGGTGCCGGCTGACGACTGCCCCCACCTTGGCGGCCCGCACTGCCTCTTTGGGCGTGAGCCGGCGCGCCGATTCAACTGAGAGAAGCGGGGGGGACTGACCGATGCACCACCATAGGCGCCGGCGGGCGGCCGGCGCCTGTGCAGGCGGCCGAGAATCCTGTGACGCTGTCAGCCATGACAGAGCCGTCGGTGCGCTGGCGGCAGGCGCTGGGGGAGTGGGCCATCCCCGAGGCCATAGTGGAGGCGGCCCCGGAGGCACCGTGGTGCTTCCCACCGGAGCTGTTCCGCTGGCAGCCTGAGGAGGACGTCTCGAGCCCCGTTCGGCCGTCGCGGCTTCGTGCACTCGAGGCGCTTGCTCCCGGCGGCTCGGTGATGGACATCGGGGTAGGAGGGGGCGCGTCGAGCCTCGGGCTCGTTCCCCGGGCCGGTCTGATCATCGGGGTGGACGAGAACGACGCGATGTTGCGCAGCTTCGAAGAAGCGGCCCGTACTGCCGGCGTCGGCGCCCAATCGGTGCGCGGGCGATGGCCCGAGGTGGCGGGCGAGGTGGGCCTGGCGGACGTGGTGGTGTGCCACCACGTCTTCTACAACGTGGCGGAACTCGAACCGTTCGCAGCCGAGCTGACCGCTCACGCCCGTGTCCGAGTCGTCGTCGAGCTCACCGACCGCCATCCCCAGTCGCCCCTCAACCCGCTGTGGAAGGCGCTCCGCGGGATCGAGCGGCCGACTGATCCGACGGCAGATGACGCGCTGGCGGTGCTGTCGGCGATGGGTCTGCAAGTCGGCCGCGCTGACGTCGAGGTCGCACCCCGCTGGCGCCACGTCACGCCGGAGGTGGTCGCGTTCGCCCGCCGGCGCCTCTGTCTGCGTGCCGATCGCGACCACGAGATCGCCGCGCTGCTCGAGGAGCACGGGTTCCTCGCGCACCCGCACACCTCGGCCGGCCGGGTGCCGACCGACTCGGGCTACCGGTTCTTCGTCGACCGGCTGCTCACCGACCGCCGCGCGGGCGTGCCCGCGACGCGGCCCAAGCTGGAGCTGTCGCTCGTGCGCCGCGAGGTCGACGAGGCGATGCGCGCGACCAGCGAGGCGCTCAGCCAGGTCACGAACCTGCTCGCGGTCGTCACCGCCCCGCCGATCGACACCGCGACCAACCGCCACGTCGAGGTGATGACGCTGCAGCCGCAGGTGCTGATGATCGTGATCATCACCTCGACCGGCGGCGTGTCGAAGCGCATCTTCACCTTCGAGCGCCCGGTCGACCCGGGGCTCACCGCGTGGGCCAGCGCGTACCTCAACGAGCAGCTCGCCGGGTTGGGACTGGGCGCGCGGATGCTCGCCAAGCGCCTGGCCGACCCGACGCTGCCGCCGACCGAGCGGGCGTTCCTCGACGAGCTGACGCCGGCGACGGCGAGCCGGCACTTCGCCGACCGGCTCACCGCGATGGGCTACCGCTTCCGGTTCTGGGAGTACGCCACCCGCACACACGACCCGGAGCTGCACGGGCTCACCACCGACGTCACCGACCCCTTCCTCGGTGACGGCCGGCGGGAGCGCTCACCCGCGTCGGTGACCTACGTCGTCGACCGCGTGATGGCCGGCGAGAACGGCCTGCCGGACCGGGCG
>JAHWJQ010000302.1 GCA_019348305.1 Actinomycetota bacterium | reverse complement strand
TGCTGGCGGCTGGGGCGTCCGTTCCCGCACCGTCGCCAGGACTGCCGCTGCCATCGGCACTGCCGCCGCCGGTGCCGCCGGCAACGGCGCCGCCGGTGCCGCCGGAAATGCCGCCGCCGGTGCCGCCGGTGCCTCCGCCGGTGTTGCCGGTGTCGCCACCAGCGCCGCCGCCCGTCTCACCCGTGCCGCCGCCGGTGTTCGTGTCGCCGCCGGTGCTGGTGTCGCCACCGCCGGCGTCGACCGTGCCGCCGCCGCCCGTGTCACCACCGCCGATGCCGTCACCGCCGTTGTTGTTGTCCGTGCTGCCGCCGGTGCCGTCACCGCCGCCAGGCGTGGTCCCCGTTCCGCCACCAGGCGGCAGCTGGCCACCCGCGTCGCCGGGCGTCGTGCCGGTGTCACCCGAGCCGCCGGTGTCCCCCGACTGCGCGTCACCGTTCGCGACCGGATTCGCCGTGGCGTCGCCGGTGCTGCCGCCGGTGGCAGACGAGCCGGCCGTCGAGCTCCCCGTGCCACCGCTGATGGCGGTGCCGTTTGCACTGGAGGTCGCCGGGCCGGAGCTGCCGCCGATGGCGGTGCCGGTGGCGTCGCCGCTGCTGCCCGACGTCGCCAGGGCGACCGGGACGGTCGGCGGCGGTGGCGTCATGTGGAGTCGGGCAGGAGCGCCTGCAAGAGGTCGTCGTGGTGAGCGACGACGATGTCGGCCTCCGGCCACTCCGACGTGTCGTCGAACACGCCGCGGTAGCGCACCGACGTCATCCCCATCGCATTGGCCCCGGCGACGTCCGTTCTCCGGTTGTCGCCGACATGGGCGGCCGCGCCCGGGTCGTCGACGTCGGCACCGACGGCGCTCAGGTCGTCGGCGTGCCCGGTGACCGCTGCAGGGTCGCGCAGCGGCAGCATCGCGCAGCGCCAGAAGTCCAGCACCGTCCGGTCGGCCTGGTCGACCGTCGTGATGCGCAGCGCGACGAGCCCGGTGGGCGCGCGGTCGGGGCGAGGGCTGTTCTGGCGAAGCCCGACCACCTCGGTGCGGGTGCGCAGCACGTCGCCGACGCCGGGGGCGCGCCGGAAGGCCAGCCCGCGGTAGAACAGGTTGGCCTTGACGTGGTGGGTGACCGGCGTCGACTGGCCGATGGCGACGTCCCAGACGAGCGCCGGCGGAGCCAGCGGGCGGGACCCGCCGGTGACCTGCCGGCTGAGGTCGGCGTCGAGCGCGAGCCGCAGCCGCTCCCCGACGATCGCGGCGTGCACCGCGGCGGCGCCGTCGGTGAGGGTCGCCGGCGGCGCGGTGTCGAAGACGTCGCCCCGCGACAGGTCGTCGAAGTACGGCCCCTCGGCGAGCCGCTCGGTCATGCCGTCCCCCCCGCCCGCACCAGGACCCGCCGCGCCGCGACCGCGACGGCCTCGTCCAGCATCTGCCCGTCCAGCAGGACGGCGCCGGCGGCCCCCTCCCGGGCGCCCCGCTCGAGCGCGTCGAGCACCGCGCGCGCGTGCTCGACCTGCTCACCGGTGGGGGTGAAGACGTCGTTCAGGGTGTCCAGCTGGCGCGGGTGGATGGCCCACTTGCCGTCGAAGCCCAGGTCGCGCGCCCGTTCGGCGCCGGCCCGGAAGGCGTCGTCCACGTGCACCCCGAGGTGCGGGCCGTCGAGCGCCTGGACACCCGCGGCGCGGGCGGCCAGCAGGACCGCCGTCTGCACCGGCAGCCACAGCTCCAGCCGCCGCTCCGGTACGGCGACCACGCCGACCGAGGCGGCGAGGTCGGCGTAGCCCAGGACCAGCGCCTCCAGCCGCTCGCCGGCCTGCGCGATCTCGGCGACGGACTGCGCGCCCGCGGCGGTCTCGATGAGCGCCTGCACACCGATCCGGACGGTGCGACCGGAGCGCGCCTCCGCGCCGTCGAGCAGCCGGTCGACGAACGCCACGTCACCGGCCCCTCGACCTTGGGCAGCACCAGCGAGCCCGGCAGCTGCGGCAGCTCGGCGAGCGCGACGACGTCCAGGTGGCACCACGGTGAGCGAGCCGGGTTGACCCGCACGGTGACCCGCGCGGCGTCGGCGGCGGACAGCTCGCCGAGGGTGGCGACCAGCAGCGCGCGGGCCCGGTCCTTGCTGCCCGGCTCGACCGCGTCCTCGAGATCGAGCACGACCGAGTCGGCGCTGCTCGCCAGCGCCTTGCCGATCTTGTACGCGTCGCTGGCCGGGACCGACAGGACCGACCGCCGGCGGTGGGCCGGGGGCGCTGCAGGGCTGGCGGGACTCACGGGATCTCCCTCGTCCTCGGGCTTGACGACTGGCCACCATAGTTCCACAATTGGCCGTACCAATCCACCCGGCCGTTGCGGCCCCCCGCCCCGAGGAGCAGCCGTTCCCGCCCGCACCGGCTACGACGAGAGCGCGTACCGGACCCTGGCCCGCGAGCTGCGGGCCGCGCTGCACGAGGGACGGTTCGGCGAGGCCGGGCGGCTGCCGACCGAGGCCGAGCTGGTCGCCAGCCACGGCGTGAGCCGGCAGACCGTGCGCCGGGCGATGCAGGACCTGGTGAGCGAGGGACTGGTCTACCGGGTGCCGGG
>JAHWJQ010000301.1 GCA_019348305.1 Actinomycetota bacterium | reverse complement strand
CTGGAAGACGTCGATGGGGAACTGCGCATCCCAGTGCCCGGCATAGACCTCCGCAGCCGCTGCCGCGATGGCCTCCGCTTTGGCCTTGGGGATCGCTCGCCGGCGCCCGTTCTGCACTGCCACTGCCCCCTTGATGGCAGCGAGCGCCCGGATGAGCGACCGGTCGATCGACACGCCCGAGATGGGGAAGTTCTCCACCGCCCGCTGGGTCTGGGCCCGCCACTTGGCCGCCGCCGGCACCAGCACCTCACCCATTGTGTCGCGCTCGGTTCGGTACTCGGCCATCGTTGAACGGTAGCCTTGGCCCTCAGTTCGACCAAAGGTGACACTTCCCCCGTGACCCGTTCCAGCAAGAGGCGGGCCGGCGCCCTCTTGGCGCTGGCCATCCTCGTGCCCACAGTTTGGGCCCGTCCCGCCGCTGGCGACCCGATCAGCGAGAAGAAGGAGGAGGCGGCTCGCATCGCCCGCCAGCTCGAGCAGCAGAGCCGGCGGGTGAGCATGCTGGCCGAGGACTACGACGAGGCGCGGGTGCGCATGGCGGCGATTGCCGAAGAGGTGGCCAGTGCTCGGGTCAAGGTCAGCCGCACTGATGCTGAGGTGAGCCACATCACGCGCCGGCTGAAGGAGCAGTCGATCGAGGCATACATCCGGGGCGGTTCCAGCCAGGCCCTCGAGCTGCTCATCGACACCCGCAGCACCGAGGAGCTGGCCGTGCGCACGCACTACGTGAGAACGGTGACGGCAGGCAGCGCCGAGACGCTCGACGAGCTGCGCAGCGTGCGGCTGAGGCTGGCGGACCAGCAACAGGTTCTCGACCAGGCCCAGGCGGACGTGGCGGCGGTGGCGGCTGTGGCCGAGAGAAAGCGCCAGGAGGCAGCCGCCGCCGAGGCGACGCAGCGGGCCACCCTGGGCAAGGTCCAGGGAGAGCTGGCCGAGCTGGTGGCTGCCGAGGCCCAGCGCCGGGCAGAGGAGGAAGCGAGGCGGGCACAGGTCGAGCTGGCCGCCCGCAGGGCCCGCCAGGAGGCCGAGGCACGTGAGGCGGCGGCCCGTGAGAGCGCGGCCAGAGCTCGTTCTGCCCCGGCCACCACGGCGACCACTTCGGCGCCGGCCAGTCCGTCCGGGACGATCGCCAGGGCCACGACCACGACCGTCCGCCTCGCCACCACCACGACGACGGCACCGCCTGCCTCCGGCGGTGGCTCGAAGCCCGCACCACCCCCCTCGGCCGGCGCCGACGCGGCCATCGCCGAGGCCCGGCGCCAGATCGGCAAGCCCTACGAGTGGGGGGCGGCCGGCCCCGACAGCTTCGACTGCAGTGGGCTCACCCTGTGGTCGTGGCGGGCCGGCGGCAAGTCGCTGCCCCACTCATCGAGGTCGCAGTGGTCATCCACCAGTCGGGTGGACATCGCCGACATAAGGCCGGGTGACCTGTTGTTCTACGGCGACCCGATCCACCACGTCGGGCTCTACATCGGCAACGGCCAGATGATCGAGGCGTCCCAGACGGGCACGCCGGTGCGCTACGCCTCGATCTACCGCTCCGACTACACCGGCGCCGGCCGGGTCAACTGAGCCGGCGGTCAAGCGGAGCTGTTCCGGAGGCCCACCGACCTCTCGATCGTCGCGGTGTGTATGGTGTGCGCATGGCCAGGGTCAATATCACTGTCCCCGACGACCTCTACCGTGCAGCCAAGAGCGCCGGGCTGAACATCTCCCAGCTCGCCCAGCGCGCCGTTGTTGCGGAGCTGAGCCGTCTCGCCAAGGTTGCCGAACTCGATTCCTACCTTCGGGAACTGGAAGCCGACCTCGGGCCACCGACTGATGCGGAGCGGGCCGAGGCCAAGACCTGGGCAGACGGGCTGCTTGGGACCGAGCACGACCGCCGCTCGGCGTGACCTTGGTCCTCGACGCCGGCGGGGTGTCCATGCTCGTCAAGAACCGAGCGCGCCTAGAGGAGCTGCGACGGCGAGGCGAATGGCCGCCGCTCGTCCCGGCGGCCGTCCTGACGGAAGCGCTGACCGGCGATCATCGCCGTGATTTCCACGAGAACCGCCTCTTGAGGACCTGCGACGTCCGCTCGATCGACGAAGCCATCTCGCGCAAAGGTGCTGCGCTGCGGAACAAAGTGAGGGGTGTCCGGGCGCCCTCCGCGGTCGACGCCATCGTGGTTGCTCTCGCCGACGAGGTGGGCGGAGCGGCGGTGCTCACCGGTGATCTTCGCGACCTTCGGTCGCTGGCGCGGCACACCGTCAACGAAGTCCGGGTCGGAGGCGCCTGACACGGCGCCGCTGGCACGCCGATCCCGAAGCGATCACCGAGTCCCACCCGAGCCCGGTCGACTCCTCGCCGCCGCGTCAGGTCGGCGGCAGCGGTGGAGCCGGCCGCCGGCTGAGAGGACGCGGGCGGACGGAGTTGGCGCCCCCTGACGGCGCTGCAGAACCGCGGCTACGGGAGGGGGCGGGTGCGGGGCTTGCGCCTTGCCGCCACGAGGACCAGCGTCCCGAGCGTGACCAGCAGGGCGCCGACGACCGCGGCGTCGAGGTTCGTGCCGGTTGCGGGCACTGACGTCTAC
>JAHWJQ010000300.1 GCA_019348305.1 Actinomycetota bacterium | reverse complement strand
GTTGGCGTCCAGCGTGAAGTCTGAGGTGTCGCCGTCGCCTGAGTAGCCGTAGCGCACCACGCCGGTGGAGCCGCCTGAGACCTCCCGGCGCACGATGCGGTCGGTGGCATCGCGCACGTAGCGGATGGTGGTGGTGCCGGTGGTGGTGGAGACGTGGCGGTCGGCGCCGTCGTAGCCGAGGGCCTGCGGGCCGAGGGCAGTGGTGTTGCCCCGGACGTCGTAGGCGATGCCGCCGTAGCGGGCGTCGGTGGTGCTCACCAGCTTGTCGGCGGCGTCGTAGCAATACGAGGTGCTCACCCCGTTGTCGACCATGGCCGAGCGGTTGGTGTTCTTGGCCGCTTGGGGAGCCAGCGCACAACCCGGCGTGGCCGCGTAGTCGTAGCTGAGGACGCGCCCTGGAACCTTTGCGGTGCGCAGGCGCCCGGCGCCGTCGTAGGTGAAGTTGGGCGCGGCGGGGCCGGCGTCGGCCCCGTCGATGAGCTGGTCGACGACCTTGCCCGCCTGGCTGCGGGTCACCGCGTCGGTGGCCAGGGCGGTGCCGTCGGCCCGCTTCCAGGCCAGCGAGGCCAGCCCCCCGTCGCGGTCCCGGGCGATGGTGCCGGCGGTGGCGTTGCCGGCGTTGCCGGTGCCGGCGGGGTAGCTGACCTGAGCCAGCTCACCTGCGGCGTCGTAGGTGGCGGTGGCCACCGTGGCGCCGTCGAGCGTCTGGGTGGTGGGCCGCCCGGCGGGGTCGTATCCGTAGCGCTGGGCACCGGTGGGCCCCGAGGTGTCGGTGAGCAGCCCCGCCTGGTCGTAGGTGGAGGTAGTGGTGGCCCCTCCGACGTCGGTGTAGGAGACCACCCGGCCCAGCAGGTCCACGGTGGTGGTGATGGTCCCCACCGCGTCAGCCACGCTGGTCAACAGCGGGTTGCCGTTCACGGCGTAGTTGTAGGCGATGCGCCGCCCCGGCTCCGCGCCCCAAGCGGGGACCGAGGAGGACACGGGCCGGCCCCGGGCGTCGTAGGTCACGCAGGCCCACGCCCCCGAGCCCACCCGGGAGGCCACGACCCGACCGGCGGCGTCGTACACGGCTTCTTTCACCCGGGCCACCTCAGGCCCGGTGCCATCGGGGTCAGGGCCGGTGGTGGTGCGTGCCATGCCGGCCTGGTTGGCCGAGACCGAGGAGGCACAGGGGTTGGCCCGGGACTCAGTATTGCCGTAGTAGGCGTAGGTCCAGGCATTGCCCGCCGGCAGGCTCCGTCCCGTGCGCCGCAGGTAGCCGGCGCCGGGCGCCTCGTAGGTGGTGGTGCTGGTGAGGTTGAGCCCCGCCGGGTCGGTCGTGGTCGAGGTGGCCAGGCCGTTCTCGGGCCGGGCGTAGGCGGTGGTGTTGACCTCGGACGGCGCGCCGGGGGTGGTGTCGTGGGCGATCGTCCGGGTGGGCAGGCCGTAGCGGGGGAAGAGCTTGTCGCCCGGGACGATGCCCGAGACGCCATTGGGCTGGGTCCAGTGCAGCTCGAGGCGGGCCGGGGAGTGGGCCTCGAAGTAGTCCACCCGGATGCGGTGGCGGGAACCGGCCACGGTGTTGTTGATCACCGCCACGTCCTTGCTGCGTTCGAACCCGTGGCCCGACCAGTACTCGCTGACCAGGATGTCGTCGACGTAGACCCGCACGCCGTCATCGGACCAGGCAAAGAGCTGGTACTTGCCGACCTCGGGCAGGAGGATCTCGCCGCTGAAGCGCGCCGACCACCAGTCGACCACCGCAGCGCCCGAGGCGTCGACCAGCCCCGGAGGCCCGCCCCATCCCCAGTCCTTGGCCAAGGTGCCGTCGGGCACCACGCCGGTGGCATGGACCTTGGGGGGCCCGGCCAGGTCGGCGTTCGCCCAGTAGGCGGCGTTCAGGCCCCGGATCCCCTCATCGTAGAAGCTCTGGGTGTGCGCCACGGGGGGGTTGGTGCAGCTGCCGTTAGGCCGCCGGTCGGCGCCGAAGCAGCTCGCCGGCGCCGGACCGAAGCTGTCCGTGGGCAGACCGGTGGCGTCGTAGAGCGTCGTGGTCTTGCGCCCGGCGGGATCGGTGCTCGAGAGCAACTCGTCCTTGGGGCTCCACTCTGTCGCGGTGGCGCGGGCGGTGGCGTCGGTGTCGGTGAGGACCCTCCCAGCGCCGTCATAGGTGACCTTGCGTGCGTAGCCGTGGGGCTGGCTGGCGCCGGCCACGTCAATGTGGGTCTCGCTGGCCGAGACGTAGCGGTAGGAGTGGGCGGGGCGGAGTGCCCCCGAGCGGGGAGCGGCCAGGGTGACCGAGGAGACCCGCTTGTTGGCGTCGTAGGCGATGAGCGTGCGGGTGGTGTCGTCGTTCGGGGCCACGCCGGCGGCCACCGCGTCGGCGGCCAAGGGATCACGGACCTTGGTCAGGCGTCCGGAGGCGTAGGCGAAGTCGGTGATCTCACCACCGGGGTCCTCCAGGCGAGCCAGCTGGCCAGCCACGTACCACAGCTTCGTGTGGGTGCCGTCCCAGTAGCTCACCTGGCAGAGCATGCCCGGGGGCGCGGCAGCGTCGAAGCCTGGGGGGGGGCCCAGTGGAACAGGCGGTGTCGCCGCTGGAA
>JAHWJQ010000002.1 GCA_019348305.1 Actinomycetota bacterium | reverse complement strand
TTCCGATCGGGCTCTTCGAGATGGAGCTCCACCTTCTCGGTGCTACCTGCCGTCAACTCGTCGAGGTCTGCCCGGGCCTGGTCGGCGAGCTCCTGGGTGCGGCGCAGCATCTCGCTCCGCTCGCTCTGCACCGGCGTTTCATCGGTCATGAGGCAAACCTAGCGGGGGAGCGACCGCCCCCGCCTGACCGACCCCGCCTCGCCTCGTTCCACCACCCGTCGGCATCGTTTGGCGCGTTCTGGCTGTGGACCGGCCTCGTTTGGCCACGTTTGGTCGCCGAAAGGACCCGAGCGTCAGGCGGGGTCGGCGCGGCGGGGGCGGGCGCCGGCTGGCGGTCAGCGGGGCGCCGGCAGCGCCGGCTAGCGCCGGCGATCACCCCAGGCGATGTTGACCAGCAGGGCGGCGCCGCCGGCGGCCGCCAGCAGGAAGCTGGCGATGGCCAGGGCCGGGTAGCCGAAGAGGCGGGTCGGCGTGTCGACCCGCATCAGCATCGCTGCGCCAAGAATCAGCGCGGCAAGGATGAGCCCCATGGTCAGCCGGTTGGCCAGCGTCTGGATGCCCCGCATGAACTCCTTTTCGTCGATCCCCTCCAGCCGGAACCGGATCTCGCCGTCGGCGATGGTGTCGAGCACCCTGTTGACCCGGGTCGGCAGCCGCTCGACGAACTCCTTGGCCTCCAGCGCGCCGGCCAGCATGTTGCCGGGGGAGGCCAGCCTGGTGACGCGGTTGCGCATGACCCGGGCCGCCTGCTCCTGCAGCGCCGCGTTGGGGTCGAACTCGGGAGCCAGGAGCTTTGCGATCTCGTCGAGGTTGAGCATCGCCTTGCCCAGCATGGTGAGCTCGGGCGGTGACCGCAGGCCGCACTCGCCGGAGATGCGCGTCAGCTCGGCCATGACCGCGCCGGCCGACACCTGGCCCACCTGCACCCCCTGGTTCTCGACCACCAGCTGGGCCACCTCACGACGGAAGCGGGTCTCGTCGAAGTCCTCCAACTCCTCGCCCATGCGTATGGACTCGGTGGCGGCATCGCCACCCCGGCCCTCGCTCACCGCCAGCAGGAGCTTCAACAGCCGGTCCTGCATGTCGGCGGGGATGTGGGCCACCATGCCCAGGTCGATGAGGGCCAACCGCTTGTCGGGGGTGAGGAAGATGTTGCCCGGGTGGGGGTCGGCGTGGAAGAAGCCGTCGACCAGGATCTGCTTGACGTAGGCCGCGAAGAGCTGCTCGCCCAGGACCTCCCCGTCGAGCTCCATCTGCCCGAGGGGCCCGATCGAAGTGATCTTGCGCCCGCCGATGAACTCCATGGTGAGCACCGTGGAGGTGGTGTAGTCGAGCACCGGGCGGGGCACCACGATGCGGTCGAACTCGGACAGGTTCTTGCCCAGCGTCTCGAGGTTCTGGGCCTCCCGCTCGTAGTTGAGCTCCCGCAACATGCTGCGGCGGAACTCGGCGAACATCGCGCCGAACCCGAACCGCCGTCCGGCCTGGGTGCGCTTGTCGAGCAGCTGGGCGATCTCCGCGAGGGCGGCGAGGTCGCCCAGGACCTGGTCGCGGATGCCCGGCCGCTGGACCTTGACGGCTACCTCCTGGCCGCTGCGCAGGACCGCTCGATGGACCTGCCCGAGTGAGGCCGCGGCCAGGGGCTTGGGGTCGAAGTCCTGGAAGGCGGTCGAGACCCGCACTCCCAGCTCCCTTTCGACCGTCTCTACCACCTGTTCGAAGGGGAAGGGCTCGACCTGGTCCTGCAGCCGAGCCAGCGCCTCGATGTAGCCAGGGGCGAGGAAATCGGGGCGGGTCGACAGCAGCTGGGCCAGCTTCACGAACGTCGGCCCCAGGGCCTCGAAGTCCGCCGCCAGCTCCTCCGCCTTGACCGGCGTGCCGGAGTCGACGTCGTCGTCCAGCTCCAGGGAATCGCGCAGGGCCGAACCGTCGATCACGTCGCTGCGCCCGTACTTGAGCAGCAGCCGCCCTATGTCGCGATAACGCCGCAGGTTCTCGGCGCGCACCATCCCCATCATCGTGAGCGACGTACCCCCGCCGCGGCGCTTTCACGCCTCGGCGGGGCGACCGTCAGCGGCCGTTCTTGCGCGCCTGCTTCGATGCCTCGAGCTCCCTGTCGAGCTCCACCACCTCGCCCTTGGCCTGCACCGCCCGCCGCTCCTCGGCTAGTGCCTCGCGCTCGGCGGCCAGCCGCTTCGTCCGGGCCGCCCGCTCCTTTCGGGCGATGGCTTCGGTCGACGCGGCCTCGGCCTGGGCCGCGGCCTTCACCTCGCGGGCCGCCTTCTCCTCCAGGCGCCGCTCCCGCTGCTCGCGCTCGCGCTCGAGCTCGGCCTCGCGTGCCTCGGCCGTCTGCTCGACCTGCTCGCGGAGCGCCTCGTCGGCTTCGCGGCGCTCGCGGAGCTCGGCCTCCGCCTGGACCTTGCGGGCCTCGGCTTCGGCCTCCAGCTCGGCGGCCCGTCGCAGTTCCGTCACCTTTGCCTGCTGGAGGCGGCCCTGGGTGGCGAGTTCGGGGTCACCGACGACCGAACCCACGAGCTGTTTGATGCTGGCCCCGACGGAGTCGAAAGCCAGCGCCGGCCCCCAGGCCTCGCCCGCCCCGGCGCGCTGCAGCAGGCGCTCTGCAGCCGAGATCGGTAGGCGAAGCGCCTGGAGGTAGGTCGTCACGACCTTGCCCGGTAGCTGTTGGATCTGCATGTTCTCTCCTGTCGATAAGGGTGAAGCCATCAGTCGGGGTCGCTGGCCCGGTCGAGCACCTCGGCGGCAGCTCGCGCCCGCTCGGCTTCAGCGTCGATCTGTTGGGCCTGCTGGCGCTGCTGCGCCCACTCCCGGGCCGCTTCCGCTTCGTCGCGGGTGATGGCTTCCTGCTGGCGCTGCTCCTGGTGTTCTACCGCTGCCGCCCGCTGGGCATGTTCTGCCGCCAGCCGCTGCTCTTCGGCCAGACGCTCCTGTTCGATGTGCTCCCTGCGGGCCTCGGCGACCTCTTCGGCCAACAGCTCCTGGCTCTCGACGGTCAGCTCCTGCTCGCGGGCGATGACCTCGGCCTCTTCCCGCTCCTGGGCGGCCTCGGCTTCGAGGCGCCGCGCCTGTTGTGCGGCGTCGGCTTTCTCGTCGTGGAGCTCGCCCTCCTGGCGGAGATGGTCGTTGTCGAGGACCGCGCCGCCCAGCTGCTTGGCCTTGCCCTTGAGCCGGTCGACGAAGCCGCCTCCGGTACTGGTCGTCTCGGACATCTTCCTCCCTGGGTTCGTGGATGTTCCGAGCTGTTGTACCCGAGCGCTTGCTATAGCAAGCGCTGTGCAAACGGTTTTTTGCGGACCATCTGGCCGGTGGGGGAATGACCGGGAACGTGGGCGGATAGATAGGACGGCGTGAGCTTGCATCGCCCTCTCAAGCACCGCTTCGCCGCGGACGTCGAGGCCCTGCCGTTGGCGCGCATCCTCGTGCGCCACTGGCTGGCCGACGGCGACATGGGCCCCGAGGTCGCCGACGACGTGTTGTTCGCGGCCAACGAGCTGTGCACCCATGCAGTGCAGGCCTGCCCGGGGGGGTGGTGCCAACTGGAGGGCTGGGAGGACGACGAGGGGGTGCGCCTCGAGGTGAGCGGCCATCCCTCGCCGGCGCCAACGGGTGACAGGAAGCTCCACCTGGCTCCCGGGTCGGCGGCGCTGGAGCTGCTCCAACGGTTGTGTGAGGACGTGGAGGTCGACGCGGGGGACGGGGTCCTGGCTCGTTGCAGCTGCCGCCGGACAGCCCACTCAGGCGTAGCCGCGTCCTGAGGGGCGGGGCACCTCGCCCTCGCCCGGCTCGGCGCCGGCCGACTCCGTCTCGAAACGCTGCTCGGCAGCTGCGAGGTCACCGCCCGTCTCCTCGACGAGGCTGTCCACCAGCTCGTCGTCCCGGGCGACCTCCTGGCCCAACCAGTTGTCGACGGTGCTGTTGTCCGGTTCGGTGTAGGGGTCGCGCTCGCTCAAGATGGGTCGCTCCTCGGCTTCTGCGGTGTCGCCTTCGTGCCTACCCGAATCGGCTCTGGCCGTACCGGCCGTCGCCCCGCTGGCCACGGCGGCGCCGGCCACCGCCGCCCTGAGGGCCGCCGCCGTCTGCTCCGGGTAGGTGTCGTTGATGAAGGCGCCGGCCCCCAACTCGGAGCCGGCCATGTACTTGAGCTTCGTGGCGGTCCGGTGCAGCGGGGTGAACTCGAACTGGAGGTGGCTCACGGGCAGCCAATGGGCGTCGTCGGTGGGGGCCTGGTGCAGCGACATCACGTAGGGCAGGGAGAAGCCGAACAGCGAGTCGTAGCCGGGAAGCACCTGCGCCAGAAGCGCGGCGAGATCGTCGCGCTCCGGTTCGGTGAGGTCGAGCAGGCTGGTGGCGTGGCGGTGGGCCACCACCCGCACCTCGTAAGGAAACCGCGGGGCGAAGGGGACGAAGGCGAGGAAGCTCGTGTTCTGAGCGACGAGGCGCGCCTCGTCTGAGCGCTCCCGGGCCACCACGTCGCAGACCACGCAGGTGCCGTGGGCCTCGAGGTGGCGCTGGGCCTGGAGCAGGTGGGTGAGGATCCGGGGAGGGATCTCCGGGTAGGCGTAGATCTGCCCGTGAGGGTGGTGCAGCGTCACGCCCACGGCCTCGCCCTTGTTCTCGAAGACGAAGACGTAGCGGATGCCGTCGCGCTGGCCCAGGATGCGGTAGCGATCGGCCCAGACCTCGATCAACTCTCGGATCCGGCCCGCTCCCAGCTCGGCCAGGGTGGCATCGTGGCGATCGGTGTAGACCACCACCTCGGCCGCCCCGAGCGCCGGCTCGGTCTGGTACAACCCGGTGGAGGCGGTCGTCGGCTCGGGGGGGTTGGCGACCAGCGCCGGGAACCGGTTGTCGAAGACCACGATGTCGAAGGAGGCCTCCGCGATCTCCGTGGGGCGGGCCGGGTCGAGGGTCGGGCACAGGGGGCAAAGATCGGCGGGGGGGAGGAAGGTCCGGTCCTGGCGGTGCACCGCGAAGGTGCGCCACTCTCCGCTCAGCGGGTCGCGACGCCGCTCGGTCACGGGTTCAGCGCCCCACACCAAGACCGAAGGTGTACGACGCCGCCCTGCGCCCGTCCTGCATCACAGAATCTGCCCGCTGCACCACCGGGCGGGGGACGTGGGCCCAGGCGAGGAGATCGGCCAAGAGGGCCCGGGCCGCCCCGTCTCGGCGGGTGGCCCGCTCACAGAGGCGGTACTGGCAGAAGATCAACCGGCCCGACCCCACGCTCGTCGCCCCGACGACGGTGCCCGTCATCGCTCCCGGTACGGGCTTGTAGGCGATGACCAGCGGCGTGTCGGGGAACGGGGAGCCGCCGATGGCTGAGACGACGCTGTGGGCCTGGATGGTCGAGTCCTCGGCCGCCAACACGTTGCGCCTCGGGAACGAGGGCAGGGCGCCGTGGTCGGTGGTGAAGTGAAAGACCGACGATCCCCACGCCGTCCCCACCGGCCCCAGCGTGGTGGGAACCGGGTAGTGCGGTGAGGCCCCCTCCCGCTGGGCGAGCACGACCACCACCTCCCCCCGCTCCAGACGGCGCCGGGCGTCGTCGCCGGCAGCGACGTCGAGAGCCCCCTCTGCCACCACGAGGGGCCCGTCGTCACCGGCTCGGGCGCCTACCGCGGCGAGGGCGCCGCCCAGGGCTTCGCCCCCCACCACCTGCACGCCCAGCCCGGCCTCGGGCGGGCCCACGACGTGGATGGGGTAGCGGTTCTCGGCCACAACCGTGCCGGCGGATCGCAACGTGACGATCAGGTCGTGGCTGCCCCTCACCACCGGCGCTAGCAGCGACACCTCCCCGCCGGCGGTGGCGCGGTAGCCGGGGAGCCGCCCCAGGGCCACCCGCACCGCGGGCTCGGCAACGCTGCCGAACCGGAGGCCGACTTCGACCTCTTCCAGGGTGTCGCCGTCGTTGGCCACGTACAGCCGGGCCACCAGAGGCTCGCCCGCCACCGCCACCAGCCCGTCGAGGTGCAGCATCGGCAGGACCACCTGATTGGCCCGGGTCATCTCGGCCACGGCGATGGCCTTGGGGCGCCGGCGCAGGTCGAGCAGGCCGTTCAGCTCGTGCGGCACGTCGGTGAGCTCGGTGACGCAGTAGCCGCCGAGGTGGTCGTAACGACGGAAGACCTCGGCCTGCAGGCGGTCGGACAAGCCCTGGTACCGCTGGGTCTCCGTGACGAAGCGACCGACCGTCCCCGGCCAGAGGGTGGCGGCCAACCCGGCCGCATAGGTGGTGCGGGTGTCCCAGAAGGGGGGGTCCGGTACCACAGGCATGTCCGGCAGCCCCCAGTCCCCGAACTCGGTCACGAAGAGGGGCCGGTCGAGGCCGCTCCAACGCGTGGCGTTGCGGTCGAGCTTGTCCAGGTACTCGGCGTGGAGCCGCCCGTACCAGTGGGCCGTCAGTACGTCCCCGGCGAAGACGTGGTCCGGCTCGGGCTCGATCCAGTCGTTCTCGATCATGGGCCGGGTGGGGTCGAGTTGTCTCGCCGCGGCCACCAGCGAGCGGGCGAAGCGTTGGTAGCCGGGACTGTGACGGGCCTCGAAACGGTCGAGGCACACCTCGTTCATCAGCGACCAGAGGATCACGCTCGGGTGGTTGCGGTCCCTGCGGATCTGGGCCTGCACCGCCTCGACCGCCCGCCGAGCCAGCACCGATTCCTCAGGGGCGCCGAAGTCGTCGTGGGCGATGGGCTCGGCCACGGGGATGTCGCAGTGCAACAGCATGCCCAGCTCGTCGCACACGTCGAGGTAGGTGGGGTCGAAGGCCTTGATGTGAAGCCGCAACGTGTTGCAGCCCATCGACTGGGCCGCTCGCACCTCCTCCTCGATGGTCTCCCGCGGCCCCTCCGCATAAAGCTCTTCGGCCCGGAAGCCCTGCACCAGCGCGCTCTTCATTCGGTAGGGCCGGCCGTTGATGACCAGCCGCGTCCCCTCCACGGCGACGGTGCGCAGGCCGAAGCGAACCGAGTGACGGTCGCTCACGCCGCCGTCGACGACGGCATGGACACTGGCGACGTGGAGCGCCGGCGCCTCCGGCGCCCACCTCTCGGCCGCCGTCGGCCCGAACGCCGCCGTCACCTCCCGTTGTCGGCCGCCCTCGAGGACGACGTCGAGGCGGGCGACCATGCCCACGGCGTCCACCGAGAGGTTGGCGCTGAGGCGTCCTGCCGCCCGGTTCTCGACCTCGAGGGTCACCCTCAGGTCGTCGGGGTCGCCGTTGACGAAGATGTTCCGTATGGTCACCGGCCCGTGCCGGCGCAGCGTGACCGGCTGCCAGATCCCGCCGTAGGTCATGTACAGGCTGGGGCGGCTCGGGAACACCGAGTTCATCCAGCCCTGCTTCCCGTGGGCCATGCGGAGGTGCTCGGGGTCGGTGACCGGCGGGTCGACCACCCGCACGTCGAGCACGTTGGTCCCCGCCACCAGCGCCCCGGTGGCATCGAGCTCGAACGGGGTGAAGGGGTTGTCGTGGGAGCCCAGGTGACGGCCGTTGAGCCAGACGTCGGCCAGGTCCATCACCGCCGCGAAACGCACCGTCCAGTGCTCGCCCATGTTGGGCCCGAGGGTGAAGCGCCTCCGGTACCAGGCGGCCCCGTCCAGGTCGAGGTGCCCCTCGACCTCCCACAGCGACGGCACTCTGATGGGGGCGCCTGCGGCTCCGTCGAGGTCCTGGAGGTCGTGATCCCCGGGGAAGAACTCCCACTGCCCGTCGAGCGACGCGACGCCGCGCTCGTCGAAACCCAGCATGGGCTACGCCGAGTGGCGCTGGAGGAACGCCCAGGCGTCGGCGATCATCGCCTCGAGCTCGGGCTTCTCCGCCTTCCAGCCGAGCTCGGCCCGGATGCGATCGCTGGAGGCCACCAGGACGGCGGGGTCGCCAGCGCGCCGCCCCGCTTCCACTGCGGGGATCTCCCGGCCGGTGACCGCCCGGGCCGCGTCGAGCACCTCGCGCACCGAGAACCCGGATCCGTTGCCGAGGTTGTAGACCTTGTGGCCCGGCTCCTGGGCCGCCTCGAGGGCGAGGATGTGGGCGGCGGCCAGATCGTCGACGTGGATGTAGTCGCGGATGGCGGTGCCATCGGGAGTCGGGTAGTCGGTGCCGAAGATGCTCACCGAGGCCCGTTGTCCCGAGGCGGCCTGGAGGACGAGGGGGATGAGGTGGGTCTCCGGGCTGTGCACCTCGCCCTGGCGGCCAGAGGCGCCGGCCACGTTGAAATAGCGCAGGCTCACCGCGCTCACGTTGCTGACGGCTGCTTCGTAGCCGATGAGTTGGTCGACGGCCAGCTTCGAGGCCCCGTAGGGGTTGGTGGGCCGGGTGTGTGCCGTCTCGGGAATCGGCACCTCGTCAGGCTCGCCGTAGACGGCGGCCGTCGAGGAAAAGACCAGCCGCGGCACGCCGGCGGCCCGCATGGCGTCGAGCAGGTTGAGCGTGCCGCCGACGTTGGTGCGGAAGTAGCGGGCCGGCTCGAGCACCGATTCGCCCACCAACGACAGCGCGGCGAAGTGCAGCACGCCTTCGAAGCTTCCTCTTGCCACCAGGTCGGCCACCGCCTCGGGATCGAGGAGATCGACCACCTCCAGGGGCGCACCCTCGGGCACGGCCCAGCGGTGGCCCTTCGAGAGGTTGTCGGCCACGCTCACCTGGTGCCCCTCGTCCAGCAGCCGCTGGGCGACGACGCTTCCGATGTAGCCGGCCCCGCCGACGACAAGGACCTTCACGGGCGGCTCACGCCGCTCAGCGTATGCCCTCGCCGGCGGTGCCTTCTCCTCGAGGGATCCAGACGGTCTCCGGGTCGTCGAGGAGCACCTGGTTCACGAACTCGACGCCCTGCATGGTGGAGTGGTCCATGTTGCCGATCTCGTAGAGCCAGGCCCCGAACCGGCCCCGCGACCAGATGCCCTGCTCGCGCAGCCACGGCTGGATGGTGCCGAGCGCGGCGTCCCGGCCCACCGACGGCACCGGGTAGCTCATGTCGGGTGAGCACAGCCAGGTGGTGGCGATGCGGTTGCGGTCCTCTTGCTCCATGAGCCGGGTGGAGACCAGCCCGTCGATCACCCGGTCGACGATGGTCTCGGCATCCTCCGGCTTGTGGACCGAGCGGGAGGTCTCGGTGAGAAAGAGGGTCTGGTCGGGCTCCGGCGTCATGTAGGGCGAGTAGTTGGAGAGGTAGGTGACCCGGTAGAAGGGGACGCTGGGCTCGGGGAAGTAGATCCAGTTCTTGGTGCTGTCGGCCGGGCGGTCGATGCCCACCCCCACGATGTGGCTGCCGCTCCAGACCAGGTCGTCGGTAGCAGCGCGGACGGCATCGGGGACGCTGTCCGTGCAGGCGATCAGCTTGTTGAGCGGCATGGTGTTCAACAGCACGTCGTAGGGCCAGACCCGACCGTCGGTGGTGCGCACCTCCTTGGCCACCGGGTCGACCGAGGCCACGGTCGTCTCTAGGTGCAGGTTGTGGTCGATGAAGGTGCGCAGCTTGTTGTAGAGGAAGCCGGTGCCGCCCTGGCGGGGGTAGCGGAAGCTGTTGTTGGGGCCCCAGGAGACCTGGTCCTCGCCCAGGATGACGTTGCTCAGGATGTTGTTGACGTCGACCACCGAGACCCGCTCGCCGATCCAGACGTAGTTCATGAGCTCCGCCGGCGTGGCCCACACCTTGAAGTTGTAGGGGAGCATGAAGTGCTTGGCGATCCCCGAGCCCATCACCGCCTGGACCCATTCGCCGAAGTTGGTCGGGTCGTGGTCCTGGCGCTGGGCCTCGAGCAAGCCGGTGACGCAGTCGTAGACCGTCTGGGGCTCGAGGTCGCGGATGTTGTTCTGGAACGGGTAGGGGATGAACCGGTCCTCCATCCACACCCACGCCTCGCGCTGCAGCTCGGTGTACTCCTCCATGAGCTTGTCGACGAGGTCGTCGTAGTAGGAGTAGTGGCTGAACATCACATGGCCACCGATGTCATAGGTGAAGCCGGCGTCGTCGGTGAACGAGGTGGCCAGCCCACCGACGTAGTCGTTCGCTTCGAGGATCACCCAGTCCTCGTGGCCCAGCTCTTGGAGGCGGTAGCCGGCGCCGAGGCCGGTAGGCCCGGCGCCGATGATCACGATACGGGGCTCGGGCATCAGGCGGTTTCCTTACGGGTGGCGGAGGTGGCTGCGGTGTCCATGAGAGCGGCCATGCGCTCGGCAATCGAGTCCCAGTGCTGCCACTCCAACGCCGGCCGGGCCCGCTCGGCCCGTTCTCGGCGGCAGTGCTCGCGCACCCGCCGGCAGGCGCGGGCGAAGCCGGCGCCGTCGTCCTGCAGGTCGACCAACTCCGAGTAGTCCGACACCACGTCGGGCACCCGTGTCGAGACCACGGGCAGGCCGGCGGAGAGGTACTCGAGGGTCTTGGTGGGGCTGATCGAGCGGGTGGCCTCGTTCATGGCGAAGGGCATCAGCGCGACGTCGAACTCGGCCATCGCGGCCGGGAGCTCCTTGTAGGGCTTGGGGCCGGTATAGGTGATGTTCGAGGCGCGGGGGAGCGTCCCGGCGTCGATCTTCGCCACGGGGCCCACCAGCCGCAGCTCCCAATCGGGGAGGTTGGCCGCCAGGTCGCGGAGCAGGTCGAAGTCGATGCGCTCGTCGAGCACGCCCACATAGCCTGCGACGGGCCGGGAGCCGGGCTGGCGCTCGAGGGCCGGCGCGTAGTGCTCGGGCTCCACGCCGCTGGCGAAGAGGTGGGCGCCCGCCGGCCGGTGCTCGAGCACGCCCCGGTGCAGCGACCGGCCGCCGGTGAAGACCAAGTCGGCCTTGCGCAGCGCCTGGCGTTGGCGCAGCACCAATGCCGGCGGTGCGTCCTTGAACGACGCCAGGTCGTCCATCACGTCGTAGACGAGCAACGACCCTTCGAACTCGTCGGCCAGGTCGAGGGCCATCGGGGTGTAGATCCAGGTCACCGACGGCGCCGCGTCGCCCGCCAGCTCGTGCAGGAGCGTCCCGTAGTCCACCGCCCTGGGATCGGTGAAGTGGACGTGGTGGTCCGACCCCGGCACCTCCAGCCACACCCGGGTCACCTCGCCGTCCTGCACCCAGGCCAACCTGGGGGTGTCGACGTCTGTGGCCATCGGCTCTTCCACGAACCAGGTGCGCCGCTCACGGGCCAGCCGGGAGATGAGATGCTGAGGCCGCTGCCAGACGTAGGTCCAGCGCAGGTGGGACAGCACCAGCAGCTCCGCGGGGGCGGGCGGGACGGCTGGGTCGGACGGCAAGGTCACCTCGGTCTCCTTCTCGGAGGGCTGGCGCGGAGAGGTCTGCCCCGACCCGGCCCGCGTGGTGGTATCTCCGCGTTACCCCCCGTCAGCCCGCTCTCAAACGCAGCAGTTGGCGCTTCAACCGCGCTACGCGACGTCCAGGTCCCGGATGCGCAGCTCGATCTTGAGATCCTCGCCGGCGTCACAGGTGGCTGCCTCGTCCGCCGGCGGGTCCTGCCATTCCCAATGCTGCATGTAGGGCAGGAACCCCTTCATCCACTCCGAGACTGGAGGCTGGAACCGGTACGCGGGAAGCTGGCGCGCCGGCACCCCCGAGGCCGCCAAGGCGAACGATCGCGACATCGACGACGGCCGCCGATGCAGCTGAGCGTCGAGCCAGAACACGCCCACCGGGTCGATGTTGCCGTCGCAGTGGAACAACAGAGAGTCCCAATCGGCCGAGTCGATGGTCGGGAACCAGCAGAAACCGTCGATCGGGACGCCGGCCTCCCGAGCCTGTTCGGTCTGTTCCAAGGTGTGCTTCAGCCAACTCGCCCGGTCGGAAGCGAACCCCCGGATGTTGGTCTCGCCGACCATGCAGGGCAGCCCGTAACGCTGCCAGTACTCGACGATGAGGTCGCGGAAGGGCCGGGGATCCGGGGAGGGGACGGTGCCGGCATCGGCGGCATGGAACTCCCACTGGCAGTGCGCGTAGTAGTCGAGGCCGAGCACGTCGATGTGGACCGGTTCCATCCCCAACAACGACTCGCCGCCGGCTTGGAGGACGTCGGCCACGAAGGGCCGGTCCTCGTCGAGGTGGCGACCGAGGAGGGCGTCAGCGACGAAGAAGCGCCGGTCGTTGGCCATGGCGGTGAGGTCGTCCCCGGCAGCTCCGGCCGAGGTGTGGGACTCGCAGCTGTCCACGTAGACGTGGCGGGCCGCCGGCAGGAGCTCGCGGTAGAGGCGGCTCGCCTCGCCGATCCATGGCAGCACGTTCTCGAAGATCGCCACCAGGCCTTCCAGGCCGCGGTGGTAGGGGGGCCAGATTCCCTCGTGGCCGCAGAGGAACAGGGTCGAAAAGGGCTCGTTGAAGAGGGTGTACTCCTCGATCCACGGGTAGCGGCGGGCAACGGCCTCGGCAAAGCGCAGGTAGGCCGGCCCGAACCGCCGATCGCCCAGCCCGCCCACCAGCCAGCGGGGGTAGCTGGTGTGGTGGACCAGGTCGACGATCGGGCGGAAGCCGTTGTCGTGCAGGTGCCCCAGCACACGGTCGGTCTCGGACCAGTCGTAGCTACCGGGAGTGTCTTGCACCCGATGCCATCGAATCGGGTAGCGCAGCCGGCGCACCCCGATGTCGCTCAACAGGCCCAGGTCGTCGCGCCACCGCTCGGTGTGACCGGTCGTCTCGGCCACGTCTACGTCGTGGCGGGGAAGGTAGGTGGACTCGAACGCCCCGATCAGCTCGATCGGGGCCGGGCCGGCCGCGGTAAAGCTCACGCTCAGCGGCCCTGCCCGCGCGGCGGTGCTCCCAAACGCTGTTTGTTTCGCGTTGCTGTCGGTGAGCGCTGAGGTCGAGCGGTCGTCGTTCGGTGCTCGGTGATGCTGGGTAAGGGGGCGACGTGTTCACCGTTGGCGTGGAGGAGGAGTACCACCTGGTGGACGCCGACACCCTCGCCCTGCGCTCGGACGAAACGGTGGTGGAGGCGGCCAAGGCCACGCTGGCGGGAGAGGCACGGGGTGACGCTCCCACGTCGGGGGGCGTGGCCGCAGAGATCAGCAGTTCTCAGTTGGAGGTCGCCACCCCGGTCTGCACCACGCTGGCGGAGGTGCGGGCGGAACTGGTCCGGCTCCGGCAACTGGCCAATGGCGCTGCTGGCGAGCACGGCTGTCGTGTCCTGGCCATGGCCACGCACCCGTTTTCTACCTGGCGGGAGCAGCGCCTCACGGACAACCCCCGCTATGTCAGGTTGTTCGAGCGGTGGGGCCTGCTGGCACTGCAGCAACTCATCACCGGGTGCCACGTCCACGTCGGGATCGAAGATCGCGATCTCGCCATCGCCGTTCTCGATCGGCTGCGACCGTGGTTGCCCCCGCTGCTGGCCCTGTCGGCCAGCTCGCCCTTCTGGGAGGGCAGTGACACCGGTTACGCCAGCTACCGCACGGTGTGGTGGGACCGATGGCCTATCACCGGGCCTCCCGAGCCGCTTGGGTCGCGAGCGGCCTTCGACGAGTTGGTGCGGGCGATGGTCGCCTGCGGCGGTGTGGACGACGCTTCCCACCTCTACTGGGACGTCCGCCCCTCACACCGGTTCCCCACCCTCGAGTTCCGCGTCGCCGACGTCTGCCCCAGCGTCGACGATGCCGTGCTGCAGGCTGCGCTCGCCCGCTCGCTCGCCCGCACCTTCGCCCGACACGCGCAACAGGGGCTCCCCGTCGAACCCACCCGCATCGAGCTCGTACGGCTGGCCCGCTGGCGGGCCGCCCGCAACGGACTGTCCGGCGACCTCGTGCACCCCCGGGAATGGGAGCTTCGGCCGGCGGCCGAGGTGGTGGGCAGCCTCTTGGCACTGCTTCGGCCCGACCTGGAAGAACACGGAGAGTGGGAGGAGGTGGAGGCCGAGACCAGGCGGGTCCTCCGAGGGGGCGGCGCGGCAGCCCGTTACCGAGCCCTCATGGCTCGAACGGGCGACCTGCGAGCCGTCACGGCGGCGGCCGTCGCCGAGACGGCGGGGAGCACCAGCGCGGCAACGGCGGCCAGATCCGGTCGGGGAGGCGGTGGTTAGGCTGAGGCATCGCCGTTTCGTCCTCGGGGCATTCCCAGCACAGCCCTCCTTCCACCCTGGGAGTGGGCAACGTCCTCGCGTCACTGCTCGAGGCTTCCCACGAGCTGCACCCGGACGACCTGCCGCGGCTGGTGGCCTCACAACTTCGCACCCTGGGCGGCCACGACGCCGTGATCTACCTGAGCGACCTCGACCAGCGCACCCTGGTCCCGCTCCCCGGGGGGCCGGTGTCCGATCCGCCGGTGCTCGCCGTGGATGGGACTCTTCCCGGACGGAGCTTTCGCTCGGTGGCAGTCCTCAGCACCGACGAGCAGGCGGGGCGGCGGCTCTGGCTGCCGTTGCTCGACGGCGGAGAACGGGTGGGGCTCCTGGCCGTGACCGTGGCCGAGGAGGACCCCGCCACCGTGGCCGGCTTCGAGAGGATCGCCGACCTGGTGGCCCAGCTCGTGGTCACCAAGTCGCAGTTCGGGGACGAGTTGGCCCTTGCCCGGCGCAAGCGCGACGTGAACCTTGCGGCCGAGCTTCGATGGGCGCTGCTCCCGCCGCTCACCTGCTCGGCTGACACCGTGACCATCGCCGGGGTGCTGGAGCCGGCGTACGAGATCGCCGGTGACGCCTTCGACTACTCGGTGACCGGTGACACCGCCCACGTCGCCATCGTCGACGCCATGGGCCACGGCTTGGAGTCCAGCCGCATCGCCAACCTCGCCGTGTGCGCCTATCGCAACTCGCGCCGGCGCGGCCTCGGCATGGAGCCGACGTTCCGGATCATGGACCAGGCGGTGGCAGAGCAGTTCGGCCAGGAACGGTTCCTCACCGGTCAGCTCGCCCAGCTCTCGTTGAGCGCCGGCAGCCTGCGCCTTCTCAACGCCGGCCACCCCCGCCCCATCCTGTTGCGGGGAAGCCGGGACCTGGGCGAGCTGGCCTGCGAGCCGTGCCTTCCCATCGGCCTGGGCGAGGTCACCACCGAGGTCGCCCAGGTCAGCCTCGAGCCGGGAGATTCCGTGCTGTTCTTCACCGACGGGGTGACCGACGCTCGCTCGCCGGAGGGGGAGGCGTTTGGGCGCCAACGCCTCGGCGACCTGCTGAGCAGGGCCGCGTCGTCGGGGGAGCCCCCGCCTGAGATCATGCGCCGGCTCTCCCACGCCGTGATCGAGCACGCGGGTCTGGGTCTGCGGGACGACGCGACGCTGTTGATGGTCCGGTGGAGCGGCCCCCGGGGAGGTTCCGGGCTCCAGAGCGGCGGCTAAGCAGCCCGGCTGCTACTCCGGGCCCGGCGCAGCCGCCGGCGCTCCGTTTCGGTGGCGCCACCCCAGATCCCGTCGTGCTGGCGGGTCTCGAGGGCGAAGTCGAGGCATTCCTCCCGCACCGGGCAGCGGGCACAGACCGCCAGCGCCGGCGCGGCCGCCGTGTCCGTCTCCGGGAAGAAGATGCTCGTGTCGACGGTACGGCAGGCGGCGTCGATCTTCCATTCGAGGTTGCGGGTGCCCACGTCGGTCCTTTCGGCTGGGAGCAGATCTACAACCGCACGAGAGGGCCCGACATTCCCGGCGCTGACGGTAGAAAAGCGGGCAATCCGGGTACGCTGAACAGTGGTTGAGAAACAGCCACTTGCGCCGGTTGTGGCTGGCGCCGAGCCTCGCAGCCAGGCGCTTTTCGTGCACGCGGTCAGATCGTCACGGAGGGAAGTGGGAAGCAATCAGGCAGTCGACGGCCGCCGTTCTCGCGCCGGTACCACTACTGAGCGCATCGAGGGACGGGAGCTGGCCGAGCTTCACCGGGCCTACGCCAGCGAGCGAGAGCCGGAGGTGCAGGCGCGGCTGTTGCAGCGGTACCAGGGCCTGGCCCGGTCGCTCGCGGCCCGGGCGGCCAAGCCGTCGGACGAGCTCGATGACCTCATCCAGGTCGCCATGCTGGGGGTGCTCAACGCACTGGAGCGGTACGACCCAGATCGCGGTGTCGAGTTCACCACCTTTGCCTGGGCCACCGTGCAGGGTGAGCTGAAGCGCCACCACCGGGACCGGGGGTGGGCCATCCACGTCCCGCGGCGCCTCCAGGAGGCGTACCTGAGGGTGGCGGCCGCGGTGGAGGAGCTGAGCCAGGACCTGGGACGCCAGCCGACCATCACCGAGATCGCCGACTACACCGGCGACGAGGAGGACCTCGTCATCCGGGCCATCGACGTGCGTTCAGCCCGCCGGCCGGCTTCCATCGACATCCGCGTCGGGGACAGCCAGGACCTCGCCTGGGAGCCGGGGGCGGAGGACCGGCGGTTCGCGGCCGTCGACGAGCACAGCTTGCTGGCGGCGCTGTTGCCGCGGCTGCCGGCGCGCGAGCGGGAGGTGCTCGAGCTGCGCTTCGTCCAGAACCTCACCCAGGCCCAGATCGCTTCGGAGGTCGGCTACAGCCAGATGCACGTCTCGCGCATCTTGTCCCGCGCCCTCGAACGGCTCCGCGAGTGGGTGGAGATCGAGAACCGGGCGGTGCCCCGCTGCCAGAGCGGCGCGACGGGGTCCCGTGCAGGCCAACTTGCAGTACCCCTTTCCTGAGGCGCTTCCAGCGGCCATACTCTGTGGCGCTACGGCGAGGGGTACCTGGGGCCGCCTGGGGCGGGCCTTGCCGGAGCAAGGAGCCGAGGTGTCCCTTTCTGCGCCCATCGACCGCGAGGCCCCCGAAGCGGAGCTTCGACAGAAGCTGGAGTGTTACGCGCGGACGCGGGATCGGCTGCTCAGGGCCGAGATCGCACAGGCGTACCTGCCTATGGCGGCGTCACTGGCCGGCCGCTACGCGCAGCACAGGGAGTCCCGGGAGGACCTGGAGCAGGCCGCCCGGGTGGCCCTCGTCGGCGCCATCGACCGCTTCGACCCGGGCCGCGGCGTTGCATTCAGCACCTTTGCGTGGGCGACGATCGCCGGCGAGCTCAAGCACCACCTGCGCGACCGGTCCTGGGCACTCCGGGTGCCGCGCCGGGTGCAGGAGCACTCTCTCGTCACTGCCCGTGCCGCCGACGAGCTTCACCAGGAGCGGGGGCGGCCGGCCACGGTGGCCGAGCTGTGCGAGCGCACAGGCCTCGATGAGGAGGCGACGATCGAGGCACTCGAGGTCCGCTCGATCCACCAGCTTCCGTCGCTCGACGCCGCCGGGCACACCAGCGACCCGAGGGGGTGGGATGCCGGCGCCACCGACGACGCCTTCGAGCAGGCAGACGACCACGACCTGCTCCGGCGGCTCCTGGCCCGCCTCTCGGATCAGGAGCGAGAACTGCTGCGGCTGCGATTCTGCGAGCAGCTCAGCCAGTCGGAGATGGCGCGGCGCATCGGCGTCTCCCAGATGCACGTCTCCCGCCTGTTGGCATCACTTCTGGCCCGGATGCGCTCGATGGCCGCCGAGAGCACGACCGCCACTGCTTAGGTGGTGAAGCGCAAGAGGGCGCCGGCCCCGTCGGTCACCACTGTCGACGGCACGGTTCGCACCCGGGCTCCGGTCCGAAAAGCGGTGCGGATGAGCGCGTCGACCAGCCGGCCCTTGGCCGGGCCGTCCACCCCGTAGCCCTCCAGGGTCTCGGCGTCGAGTGCCACCAGAGCTGCGTCGGGCGCGTACCAGGCCCCGCGCTCGTCGTTGGGGTCGTCGTGTACCAACAACACGTCGACCGCGGCAGCGTTGAGTGCCTCGATGGTGGCGGCGAGGCCGTCGGCCGCGCGGTCGGCCTGGCCCTTCTCCTCCCGGAGCTTCTCGAGGACGGCCACCGTGTCTTCGGCGGCGATGGTCGCCATCTGCTTGCGGGCGTCCTCCAGGAGCGATTCGTCCCCGCCGTCGGCGCCCCGGGCCCCTTCGAGCTCGCGCACGAGGGGCACGAGCCGTTCGGGGAGGTGCTCGCGCAGGAACTGCAGTGCCCTGACATCGCCAGCGACGAGTACCGCTCGGGCGCCGATGTAGTCGGCCACCGAGGCTGTCCGTTCGGCGACTGCCTTCGCGTTCGACTCCCAGTTGTTCTCGGCCCGCTCCTGGTAACGCCGTTGTGACCAGCCGCCGGGGTGGCTCTTGCGCAGGTGCGGGCCCTCGTCGCCGCCCACCGTGTCGGTGCTGGAGCGGCCGCCGGGGGCGATGGCCGTCACGTCGGCCCCGATACGGTCGGCCACGACGAGCACGTGGGGCAGGCTCGTCTGCCACCACGTGACCAGCGGTCCCACGACAGGCAGCGGCGCGTAGTACCAGAGCGGAGGCGAAGGTGACTCGCTGCCGCTCCGGGTGACCAGCACGCCGGACTCGTCGGCGACGGCGACGAGGCTGGGGCCGTCGTGGTGGGCATCGGGGACCATGGCTTCGATGGCGTCGAGTGCGCTCGCCGGGGCGCCGGCCTCGGTCAGCTCATCGCGGACGGGGCGCCACTGCTGCAGCGATCGCTGGGCCGCGTTGTCGATGTCGGGCTGGGTGGGGAGGCACACGGTCACGAACGGGCCGGGCCGGTCGAAGAGGCCAGCCAGCTCGGGCGCCTCCTCGGGGCCGACAGCGAAGGCGGGGGAGCTTCCTCGGGATTCCATGACCCGGTACTACCCAGGACCGGCACGGTTTCTCTCGTCCAAAGGTGGGGCCGGGCGGCGGGATGGGAGGCTGAGGCGGTGCCGACCGACGCTGGTCCAGACCCGCAGCTCGATGCCACGGACCTCGCCGAGCTGGTGCGCCGGCGCCAGGTCTCGCCTCTCGAGCTGGCGGAGGCGGCGATCGAGCGCATCGAGCGGCTGGACCGCGTGCTCAACGCGGTGCCCATCCGCTTGTTCGACGAGGGCCGGCGGCGTGCCGGCGACCGAGCGCTGCCCGACGGTCGCTTCCGCGGCGTCCCCATCCTCTTCAAGGACCTGGGCACCTGCGAGGCGGGGTGGCCGCAGTACGCCGGCAACGCCTTCCTTCGAACCGCCGACCACCGGCGGGAGGTCGACACGGCGCTGGCACCACGGTTCCGGGCCGCCGGCTTCGTCGCCCTGGCCAAGACCTCCACTCCGGAGTTCGGGGCCCAGCCCACCACCCAGCCCCTGGCCTTCGGCCCCACCCGCAACCCCTGGGACACCGACCGCTCCACCTCCGGCTCCAGTGGCGGCTCGGCAGCTGCGGTGGCGGCGGGCATGGTCTCGATCGCCCACGCCAGCGACGGGTACGGCTCCATCCGTGATCCGGCCAGCTGGTGCGGCCTGGTCGGGCTCAAGCCTTCCCGAGGGCGCCTCCCTCTCGGCGGCTCCACGAACAAGGTGGGGGTCGAGCATGTCCTCACCCGCTCGGTGCGTGACACCGCTGCGGTCTTGGACGTCCTGGCCGGGCCCTTTCCCGAGGACCTCTACCGGGCGCCGGCGCCGCCAGGACGCTACGCCGCCGAGGTGGGGCGCGAGCCGGGGAAGCTGCGGGTAGGCGTGCTCACCACCGCCGGCGCCGGCCTCGACGTCGACGCCACCTGCGCGGCCGCCGCCCAGGATGCCGCCCACCTGCTCGCGTCGCTGGGCCACCACGTCTGCGAGGACCACCCGAGGGGCTTCATCACCGACGAATCGGTGGAGACGCTGTTGTTCCTGCGGGCCGTGCGCACCTGGGCGGTGAACCCGGTCCGCACCGCGACCGGGCGGCCTTTCGAACAGCACGAGGTGGAGCCCTACACGTGGGAGGTCACCGGGCCGGGGCGCACCGCCAGCGCCGAGCAGTTCATCGTGGCGACCGAGGCCCAACAGCTGTGGAGCTACAAGGTCACCAGGTGGTGGCGGGACCACGACCTGTTGGTCACGCCGACAACCGGTCTGCGACCCCAGCTCCTGGCTGACCTGCAGCCGCCGGCCGATGAGCCGCTGGCCATCGGCCGGCGCTTCCACACGATCCGCTGCTTCGCCGCCCCGGTCAACGTCACCGGACAACCGGCCGTGTCGCTGCCGCTCGGCCAGTCGCCCGAGGGGCTCCCCATCGGGGTGCAGCTGATCGCGGCGCCCGGGAGGGAGGACGTGCTGGTCCGGGTGGCCTCCCAGCTCGAGGCTGCGATGCCGTGGGTCGGGCGCCGACCTGCAGTATGGGGGTGACGGCAGAACCCGCTCCTGCCACCCACGCTCACCCCGTGGGGGCTGCCCGGCCTCCGATGCGCTGCAGCAGACGGCTGGTGGCCGCTGCGACCTCCTCGACGGCCTCGTCGAAGGCGGCGGCGTTCGCCCGGGACGGCTGGCGGTAGCCGCTGACCTTGCGGACGAACTGCAGCGAGGCAGCTCTCACCTCCTCCTCAGTGGCCGTTTCTTCACTGGAGCGGAGCTGTTTGATGCTGCGGCACACGACGGGCCTCCTTCGTCATCGCGGTCGGGGGGTGGGAGCGGGTGCCCCGCGGTCACTCCGGCGCCGCGGGCAGCTCGAACCAGACCCGCTTGCCGTGCACGGTCGGCACCACTCCCCAGGCCGAGGCCAGCGAGTCGACCAGCAGCAGGCCGCGGCCGCTGGTGGCCTCGCTGCCGGGGTTGCCGGGCAGCGGCAGCACGCGGGACCCGTCACCCACCTCCACCCTCACCACCCTGCCGTCGTAGCGGACGAGGATGCTGAACGGACCGCCGCCAGCGTGGCGGACGGAGTTGGTGGCAACCTCGCTCGTCAGCAGTTCGAGGTCGCCCCCCACGAGCTCGGGCATGCGCCAGCTGCGCAGGACGCTGGCCACGAAGCCGCGGGCGCGGCGGGCGCTCGACAGCTCCGCCGGCAGCCTCATCCGGGCTTGGCGGGGCGGCGCCGGACGCTCGTGGCGGAGCCCGACGTACTCGTTGCCGACGGTGGGGGAGGCGGCAGTTTGGGCTGGCCCGCCGGGGCCGACGGCGGCGGCGAGACGACGGGCGGGATCTTCGGCGGCGTCGGTCGGCACCCGCACCACGAGCACGGCCACGTCGTCCTGCCGGCGGCCCCCCGAAAAGGTGAGCGCGGCCTGCACGATCCGCTCCGTGAGCAGGGTGGCCGGTGCGGCGGCATTTTCGAGCAGGACCGTGGGCAGCCCGTCCTCCCCGAACATCTCACCGCTGGCGTTGCGGGATTCGGTGATGCCGTCGGTGCAAAAGACGATCGAGTCCCCAGGACCCAGCCCGATGCGGTCGTCGGTCAGCTCGACGTCGTCGAACATCCCGATGAGCATTCCGTCGTGGCCCCGCACGTCGATCCACCCGGCACGGCGAACCACGATGGGCCGGGGGTGGCCGCCGCAGGCCAAGGTGACCCAGGCACCGCAGGTGTCGAGTTCGAGCTTCGAGAACACGACCGAACAGAACCTCCCGTCGTGCTCCGGCTCGGCGGTGATCACCGAGTTGAGCTCGCTCAGCACCTCCGACGGCAGCCGGCTGTGGACCGCTGCTGCCCGGAGGGTATAGCGGGCCAGGGTGCTCAGCGACGCCGCGTGCGCACCCTTGCCGCACACGTCGCCGATGGCCAGTCCCCACTCGTTCGGACTCAGCCGGAAGACGTCGAAGAAGTCACCGCCCACTGCCACTTGACGGTCGGCGGCGAGGTAGTGGCTCGCCACCTCCATCCCGGGGATCTCAGGGGGCCGGGCGGGCAGGAGGCTGGCCTGCAGCGTCGCCGCCAGCTCGCGCAGGTCCCGCTCGGCCCGGCGGTGGAAGGTGACATCGCGGAAGTACCAGGCCCAGCCCAGGTAGCTGCCTTCCGGGCTGCGCAGGGGGGCGCCGTAACGGTCGAGGATCCGTCCGTCCACGAGCTCGATCTCGTCCTGCACAGGCCCGTCGGGAGCCCCGTAGGCCGCCTTGACTCGACGCAGGAACTCCTCGGGATCGGCCACCTTCTGCATGGCACAGAGCAGTGCGGCGTCGTCATCACCACTGCTGAGCACTTCCGCAGAGAACCGCCAGATCTCGAGGAAGCGATCGTTCCAGAAGACCATCCGGCCCTCAGGGGAGACCACCAGCAGCCCATCGGGGCTGGCCTCGGCCTGAGCCAGAGCCAGAGCGAGCCGGGGATCCGCCTCCGCGGCCGGCGCCGCCGGGGGCCCCGCCGCCCCGGCACCGGAAGCAGAGACGGCGACCATTCGCCCATTGTGGCAGCGCCGGGACGCCAGGCGGGCCCGCCAGACTTGGCCCGGAGGCCCGCTCGTCGCAAGGCGGTTTTTGGCACCATCGCGCGAGACTGCGGTATGTCGCTCAACAGCTTCGGCGCCCGGGGGTCACTGGAGGTGGGAGGGCGCTCCTATGAGATCTTCCGCCTGGCGGCGCTGGCGGAGCGCTTCGATGTGGCCCGGCTGCCGTTCTCCCTGAAGATCCTGCTCGAGAACCTCCTGCGTAACGAAGACGACGTGGCGGTGCGAGCGGCCGAGATCGAGGGGATCGCTGCGTGGGAGCCCACCGCCGAGCCGGACCGGGAGATCGCCTTCGCGCCCGCCCGGATCCTGATGCAGGACTTCACCGGTGTGCCGTGCGTCGTCGACCTGGCCGCAATGCGCGACGCCATGGCCGAGCTGGGCGGCGACCCGGCCAGGGTCAACCCCCTGGTGCCGGCCGAGCTGGTGATCGACCACTCCGTCTCCGTCGACCACTACGGGTCGCCGCAGGCCTTCGCCAGCAACGTCGACGTCGAGTACCAGCGCAACGCCGAGCGCTACGAGTTCCTGCGGTGGGGCCAGACGGCATTCGACAACTTCAAGGTGGTGCCGCCGAACACCGGCATCTGCCACCAGGTCAACCTCGAGTACCTCGCCCGGGTGGTGTTCGTCGACGAGACCTCCGGCCGGGCCTATCCGGACACCCTGGTCGGCACCGACTCCCACACGCCGATGGTCAACGGGCTGGGCGTGCTCGGCTGGGGCGTCGGTGGCATCGAGGCCGAAGCGGCCATGCTCGGCCAGCCCATCTCGATGCTGATCCCCAAGGTGGTGGGGGTGCGCCTGGTGGGCGAGCTGCGCGAAGGTGCGACGGCCACCGACCTCGTGCTCACGGTGACCGAGCGGCTCCGCCGGCACGGAGTCGTCGGCAAGTTCGTCGAGTTCTACGGCCCCGGGGTTGCCAACGTGGCTCTGGCCAACCGGGCGACCATCGGCAACATGTCGCCCGAGTACGGCTCGACGGTGACCATCTTCCCCATCGACCACGAGACGTTGCGCTACCTCGACTTCAGCGGGCGGCCCGCCGAGCTCATCGAGTTGGTCGAGGCATACGCGAGGGAGCAAGGGCTCTGGCGGGACGAGACCTCGCCCGAACCCCGCTTCTCTGAGACGTTGGAGCTCGACCTGTCGGCGGTCACGCCGAGCCTGGCCGGCCCCAAGCGCCCACAGGACCGGGTGCCGCTCGACGAGGCCAAGGCGATGTTCCGGGCGGCGGTGGCCGGCAACCTGCCAGAAGCGGCGTTGAGCTCCGAAGGCGAGCCAGCGGCGCTCACCTTCCCCGCCAGTGACCCGGTGGCGGCCGCCGAGGCCATGACCGCCTCCGGCCAGTCCGATCCCGATGCCGTCCCGGCCGTTCCCGGCAAAGACCAGGAGCGCCCGGTGGCTCGGGTCCCCGTGCGCCTGGGCGACGGCACCAGCTTCGACCTCGACCACGGCCACGTCGTCATCGCCGCCATCACCAGCTGCACCAACACCTCGAACCCCTACGTCATGCTGGGCGCCGGCTTGTTGGCCCGCAACGCGGTCGAGAAGGGCCTGGACGTCAAGCCATGGGTCAAGACCTCCCTGGCGCCCGGATCGAAGGTGGTGTCCGACTACTACGACAGGGCGGGCCTCACGCCCTACCTCGACAAGCTCGGGTTCAATCTCGTCGGCTATGGCTGCACCACCTGCATCGGCAACTCCGGCCCGCTCCTCCCCGAGATCTCAGAAGCCGTCGAGAGCGGGGGGCTCGCCGTGTGCGCGGTGCTGTCCGGCAATCGCAACTTCGAGGGGCGCATCAACAGCGACGTGCGGATGAACTACCTGGGGTCGCCCCCGCTGGTGGTGGCCTACGCGCTGGCGGGCACGATGGACATCGACTTGCGGACCGAGCCCCTCGGTGAAGGCAGCGAGGGCCCCGTCTACCTGCGCGACATCTGGCCCACCTCGGCCGAGGTCGACGCCGCTGTCGAGGACGCCGTCGCTTCCGAGATGTTCCGGTCGAGCTACGCCGAGGTGTTCGCCGGCGACGAGCGTTGGAACGCGCTCGACGTCCCAGCCGGGCAGCGCTTCGCCTGGAAGAGCGCCTCGACCTATGTCCGCAAGCCTCCCTACTTCGACGACATGCCGGTCACGCCCGAGCCCCTGGCCGACGTGCGGGGGGCGCGCGTGCTGGCGCTGTTGGGCGACAGCATCACCACCGACCACATCTCCCCGGCCGGCTCCATCCGCAAAGGCGGGCCGGCCGCTCGCTGGCTGATGGACCACGGGGTGGAGCCGGCCAACTTCAACTCCTACGGCTCGCGGCGTGGCAATCACGAGGTCATGATCCGGGGGACGTTCGCCAACGCACGGCTTCGCAACCGGCTGGCGCCGGGGACGGAGGGCGCCGTCACCGTGCACCTGCCCGAGGGCGACGAGGTGGCGATCTACGACGCGGCGATGCGCTACGAGAAGGACGGCGTGCCGCTCATCGTGTTGGCAGGGAAGGAGTACGGCTCCGGGTCGTCACGGGACTGGGCAGCCAAAGGCACGGCGCTGCTCGGGGTACGGGCGGTACTTGCCGAGAGCTATGAGCGCATCCACCGCTCGAACCTGATCGGCATGGGGGTGCTCCCGCTGCAGTTCCAAGAGGGCGAGTCGGTCGCCTCGCTCGGCCTCACCGGGCGGGAGACCTACGACATCGTCGGCTTGGAGGGCGTGGCTGAAGACGCACCGATGCCCGAGGGGCTCGTGGTGCGGGCTGACGATCGGGAGTTCCGGGTGCGGCTGCGGATCGACACGCCCAAGGAGGCGGAGTACTACCGCCACGGGGGCATCCTTCCCTACGTGCTGCGCCAGCTGCGCGACGCCTAGCCGCCGCCGTCTTCGCGTTCGAGCTCGGTACGGGCGGCGGCGGCTTCCTCCCCAGCGGAGGCGGCGCGCTGTTGGGCGACCTCGAGCGGCCGCGCCAGCTTGTCCATCTCCTGTTGCAGCTCTTGCACCTTCTCGAGCGCCCTTGTCGCCTCAGCTTCCTTGCGCGCCGCCTCGCCCCGCAGGCGCTCCAGCCGAGCCTCCCGCTCGCGCCGTTCCAGCTCACGCCGCCTTCGCCCGGCGCGCCGCTGTTCGTCCTCGGCGACTTCGGCTTGCCCACCGCCGTCATCGGCGGGCGCCAGCCCGGGTTGTCCTACCAGCAGGTCGAGGTCTCCGAAGCCGCTGGGGGCAGCCAGTTGCTTGGCCAGCCTGCCGCCCCGGACAAGCTCGCCCAGGCCTCGGTCGGCCACGGCGGCGTCGAGCGTCTGGGAGATAGCCTCCCGCTGCGCCTCACCGCCCTTGCCCAGTAGCTCTACGGCGGTATGGGCCAGCTCCGCCACCAGCCGGCGTCGCTCAGCTGTCACCTCTCGCATGACAGCGGTGCCCCCTCCTTCCAACACCGCCTCGTGCGCTCTGCGAAGCCGGTCGCCGAGCGCCACCAGGGCCCACAGTTGGTCCCGATGAGCAGCGGCAAGCTGGTTGACGGCCCACGCCGCCGGCGTGGGCCGGCGCAACGACTTGATCTCGGCAGCTGCCGCCTTGTCGCCTGCCTGGCGAAGCTCTCGGGCCAGCTGATCCCGCCGGGCCACGAACTCCTCGGGCGGGGCGATGAACAGCTCGGCCACTCGCGAGTCGACAGGCGCCGGAAGTTCAGAACCGGCGGGCACGGCGGCAGGCGCGCGCTTCAGCGCCCAGGGAGCGGGCGGGGTGTGCGGGGAACCAGCAGGATCTGGCCGTGGACGAGCAGGTCGGGGTTGGCCGGGTCCTGGAGCCGGTCGCGGTTGACCTGGACGAGCAAGCCACGGAAGAGCTCGATCTCTGCCTCCGAAGGAGGCCTGTGCCACACTTCGTGCAGGACCTGAGTGGCGATGGAGCGGAAGTCGTCACCCCGCTGCACCTCCCACCGCCGCAGGCCCTCTGGACCGAAGCTCACCGCCGCGCCTCGCCGCCAAGCCCTTCGCCACCGAACACGTGGCCAGCCTAACGACGTGCGCCGCGGCGATGCGCGGCCCAGAGCAGGTGCTACCACCCAGAGAAAGCCCTAGGATGCTCGCCCTGGGCGGCGTGGCCGAGTGGCTTAGGCAAGGGCCTGCAAAGCCCTGTACCCGGGTTCGATTCCCGGCGCCGCCTCCAACGTGATTACGTGCATCACGGCACATCACCGGCGGTCCTCGGTCTATCCGTGACAGACCGAGGCTGACCGCCACTAACCCTCCAACCCCTGGTTTCAGGCCGGCTGTGAAGGGCTGGGACGAAGTCTGCGCCGGCGCCGGCGAACCCCCGGACGGTGTGTGAGAACCTCAGCGCCGACCCGCGGGAGCGCGCCGATCGACAGCACCGGTTGAAAGGCCGCCTCGGTAGCCGCACGGTCAACGGACAGGAGATGGAGCAGTGGCAGTACGAGGTCACCGGCGGTGGTCGGCTCTGGTACACGATCCTCTGTACCGGGAGTCGAGCTGCAGGCCCACCGGTTGAGCCCTGCCGCCGAGTGCTGCCCGGCTCTCGCCCGGAGTCCTTCACTCCGGGACGCCGCGGTGCGGGCCACCACGTCAGCGCCAACCCAGCGAGAGCGGAGCCGAGCCCGCCCAGCGTCAGGTCCCCGCCGACCTACTTGCCACGCGAAGCTCGTTTCCTGAGGTCGACCAGCCCGTCGTTGTCGGAGGCCGCCCTCACGCCGTCGAGCGCAGTGCCCGCAGTCCTTCCTCGAGGCTTTCCACGCCCCGCACGGTCAGACCGTCGACTTCGGCATCTTCGACTTCGGCAGCCGGCACCAGGAACAACTCCGCATGGGCGTCGCGGGCAGCGATCGCCTTCTGCTCGACCCCGCCCACCAGTCCGACGTCGCCGTCGAGATCCATTGTTCCCGTCGTTGCGATCGTCCGGCCGTTGGCGTAGTCCACCGGCGACAGCAGGTCGGCGATGGCCACGGCGTAGGCGAGACCGGCTGAGGGGCCACCAACGTCCACCTGCTCGAAGTCGACGTCGAAGGGTAGGTCGACGTCGAGGTCGCGGGTCTCGACAGCAACTCCTATGCCGACGCCGCCGGAGATCTCCGGGAGCGCCCGGCTCCGTACGACGACGTCGACGCTACGGCCGTCTCGATCGACGCTGAGACGGAACTCGCTTCCAGCGGGCCGGCTCCGGACCAGCTCGCCGAGCTCGCTCGCCCGCTCGATCTCTTCGCCGTCGACAGCCACGACGACGTCGCCTCGCCGGAGCGAGTCGCCGGCCGGGGCATCGGGCAGCACGTCGACGACCCGTGCCCCGCTTCCTGTGATGTCGACGGGAAGTCCCACAGCTCGCGCGGCGGCAGCGGCGGCGAGCATCCGGCTCTCGGAGAAGACCTCCCGCTGGCGGCGCGAGTACTCCTCCGCCTCCACGCCAGGGGGGACGACGGCGGCGAGGGGGAGGACCTCGCGGTCGGGCCGGAGGGCAGCGATGAGCGTGCGGAGGGCGCTCGGCCTGCTCAGCTCGACGCTGGTGAGCAGGTACTCGCCGTTGACGGGCGTGACGGGCGCGCCCGAGACGCTGACGGTTCGGGTGACGTCAACGGCAGGCCCGGGCGAGATCACGACGTACGGCGGGTGGTAGAGGGCCAAGCCGGCGACGACGATCACGACGCTGACTACCGCCCAGACGAGAAGGCCCGCTCCCCGGGCCGGCTCCTGCGCTTGCTGCTGCACTCGGCCGGTCTCCACCGCGCGCGCCACGTCGACCGGGGAAAGGACGCCGACCACATGTCCTCGTTCCGTCACCATGGCTCGCCCTGCTCCATCGGTGATACGGGGCAGGACGGCAAGTACGGGGTCATCGGCGTCCACGGTCGGCACGCCGGGAGGCGGCGCCCCGGCTTCTTCGCCGTCGCCGGTCATCACGTCGCGCACTCGCGCTCCTCCCAGCGCCGTCCGCACCGTGGCCATCATCCTCTCCGACTGTGCGGCCTGGAGCAGGAACCAGCCCAGGAACACCAGCCACACCCCGCTCAGGCTCGAGCCACCGAAGAGGTCGAGAAGCCCGATGGTGATCAGGACGACGGCGAAGGCTTGGCCAGCTCGAGCGGCGGAGTGAGTGGCTGCTACGAAGCTGCGCTGGCGTCGCCAGAGCCACGAGCGCAGCACTCGCCCTCCGTCGAGGGGAAGGGCAGGGACGAGGTTGAAGGCCAACACGATGACGTTGATCCGCGTGACGTAGTCGCCGACGCCGCGGACCGCCTCAGGCCACCCAAGGCGACGGGCGACGAACGTGGCGGCACCGAAGACGAGTACCGCGAGCGCCGTGATGAGCGGGCCGACGATCGCGACGCGGAACTCGGCTCCCGGCGATGGGGGAGTACCACCGAGACGAGCGACCCCGCCCAGCAGCCAGAGAGTGATGCCCTCGATGGGCAGGCCCTCTCGTATGCCCCGCAGGGCGTGGCCGAGCTCGTGGGCGAGAACGGAGCCGAAGAAGAGGACGGCGGCGGCCAGCGCCATGATGAGGTACGTGGTCCCGTCCAGGCCGGGGTAGGTGGAGGGGAAGAGCGCGCTGGCAAGCGACCACACGACGATGGCGAATATCAGGAACCAGGACCAGTGCGCGCCGATGCTCACCCCCCGGACGCGGAGGAACTGCACGCTGGCGTCCATCATGGCCTTGGAGCTCCTTCGCTTCGGTCGGGCAGCGCCTCTCTCCTCCCCACGAGAAGCAACCACTCCCGGTCAGCGGTGTAACTCTCGTGTCACGCCCCACCGTTGCCCCCGCGGCCACTGCCGCATGACGGCGCGTGCCGACGACTAGGGATGGCTCAGACTGAACGGTAACGACGGTCCCCCGCTTCCGTACCCATCCAGTAGCTGCTGATCCGACTACCGACGCCCGGCCGGGAACGCTCACCAGCGGTTACCCGTCGATGACACCGAGGTTACCGGCAGCGGGGACAGATCAGTCATCAACCGGCAACTAGGACGAGGAGCGAGCGATGAACCGGTACACCACTTCTGCGGAGGGCACAGTGGCGGCGCATGGGAAGCGCATCCCATCGTCCCCGAAAACCCATCCTCCACTCGCTCCGCTTCCTGGTGGAGGGCGTAGGCGAGCGACATGCGCTTGGTGCTCGCGGAGCTTCTCGACGATCGTTGAACTCCTCGACCACGTCGATCGTGGACACCTCGTCGAGGTCGCGCTGCCCACCGCCCAAGCCGTCGTCGTGCGACGTGGCAGCGGCCGCCACCGGACCAGTCGCTAGGCGGGAACGGTTACCACACGAGGGCAACTCCGAGGAATCCCAACCCCCGACAAGGCGACCACGGCGGCCCTGGGCCGCGTGACTCCGGCGATCGCGGTGAGAAGCACCAGCACCCGGAGCGAGAGCAGGTCGAGTCGGACCCGATGCGTCATGGCGCCCTCTTTCACCCGTCGCCGACAGGAGGTGAGGCAGGGTCTTGGGCGAGGCGATGCATGGCCACCACCTCGAGCTGGAGCTGATCGATGCGGGCGTCCTCCAGGCAGCCGTGCAACTGGCGTTCGTCCGCCTCGTCGAGGGCGGGCTCGAGGACGAAGCGGAACGAGCCGGGACCCACGACCTCGAAGGCTTCGGACAGGATGTTGGCGTTGACCTCCAGGCGGCAGGCGAGGAACAGCGAGCGGGTCATCTGAAGCTCCGAGAAGCGCGTGTAGCCCTTGGTGTTCGCCTCCACCACCACCGCCAGCCGTGAGTTCGGGTCGACCGGCTCATGGCGCGTCATCGTGAACTCGGCCATCTGCACCACCGCCAGCCCGCCGGCGACGAGTCCGAGCATTGTGAGCAAGAGGCGCCTCACCGCTCAGCGGAGGGGCCTAGGAGCAGGACCAGGTCCTCGTCGTGGCGGGAGCCTCCGTCCTGGGCGAGAAGCTCGGCGTCGTCGGCGACCAGCCCGTCCGCGGGGAAGGCCAAGGCCGAGAGGTGCCGGGCCAGGCCCCGCTCCATCGCCGGCTCAGCGGTGTGCCCGGCGACCCGCTCCAGCACCCACGCCAGCGCGGACACGACCACACCACTCCCCAGCAGCACGGGGATGAAGACGCTCGCCTGGCCAGCACGGGGCTCGAGCCATGCGAAGTGGTTGCGACGCGGTGTCGAGGCCCGCAGACGTTCCATCACCTGTGGGTCGACTGCCCGCCCCGGGTCCTCCCGGCGCCCCTGCCCGTCGTCGAGGCGCCGCTCGAGCTTTCCGAGGCGCCGGTGGACCAGCGCGGTCGCGATGGCGACCTCGGCGGCCAAGAACAGCGCCGCCACGATGAGCGCTCGGTGCCACTCCCACCGGTACAGGTAGACGAAGATGTACCCGCCGGTCGCCAGCAGGGTGGCGACACCGGCGAGCCACGCAACCTTCCTCACTTCCTCTCGCCCTCCTCCCCATCCATGACCGGCGTCACCTCGCCGGTGGCCCCGTCCACCCGGACGACCGTGCCAGGCGAGAGACGGTCGACGGCGCCGACGACGCCCACGACGGTGGGTACGTTGGCCTCCCGGGCCAGGATGGCCATGTGGGCCAGCGGGTTTCCGGTTTCCGCCACCAGGGCCGCCAGCCGGGGCAACACGGCGGCGAGCGCCGGGTCGAGCGTGCGCACGACCAGCACGGCCCCCTCGGGCGGGTCCGGGCCTTGATGGACGGGGCCGGTGGCGGTCCCGCCGCCCGCGCCGGCGCCGGCCTGCTCCCCGGGAACGACAACGGGAACCGGCCGGCCGCGGTCGCTCAGCTGGAACCGCGCCGGCAGTGGCTCGCCGTGTTCGGTCGCCCGCTGGCCGTCGAGGCCCAGGCGCCAAGGAGCCGCCCGCCCGCAGACGCACGCCCGCAGGTCCTCCAGGGGAAGGTCGCCGACCATGCCGGGTTCCTCGATCGCGCCGGCGTCGGCCAGCCGCCCGCCCAGCGCCCATGCCGCCCGTCCGCTGAGCTCCTGGATCCACCGGACGCGGAGCCGAAGCGCCTCGCGGAGCACGGCGTTGCGGTCGCCCTCCTCGTCGTCGCGGAGAGGGAGCGCCGGCACCTCCCCCACGGCCGGCAGCGCGACTGTGGGCTGGATGTGCGGAGGCACGAGGGCCAGTACGACGGGGTGACGTTGCACCACCTCGTCGTCGGGGGTGCCTTCGGCCCGGGCCTCGGACAGCACGCGGAGGGCGACCGAGGCGCCGGCGAGCCGGGCGGTCCCGGGGTCGACGACCAGCCCGATGAGGACCTCGTGGCCGTGGAGGGCGGTCAGCGCTTGGCGACACCGGTCCAGTAGGGCCACCAGTTGACGGTCCGTGAGCTCGTCGAGGGAAGGCACGGCGGCGAGCTCGGCGTCGGTGCGCTGCACGAGGTCGAGGGCGAGGTCAGCGAGCGCGGCCCGCAGCCGCCCCACCCGCCAGGCGGCGCGCAGCCGGCGGAGCCGGGGCCGAGGGTCGAGGCGTTGCCCGAGGGAGCGCTTGCCGATGTCCTCGCCGAACAGCTCCAGGTCGACCGCTACCCCTCCTGGGAGCGACACGACAACCGGCGAGTGCTCGAGCTGGCGCCGGGCCGCGGCCCCGCTGAGCCGCAGCGCCTCCCGCAACGCCTCCCGCAGGGGAGCGACCCACAGGTCCTCCTCGAGGCGGGTGAGGGGCTCGGGGAACGTCTCGGCCACGGGGCCCGGGCCCAGCACGGGGCCGCTCGGCACGCCGCGGACCTCGGTCGTGACCGGCCGGCTCTGCAGGAGGCGCAGCACCCCCTCGCCGTCGATGGCCCACTCGACGTCCTGGGGGCCTCCGAATGCCTCGACCACCTGGTCGGCGAGGCCGACGAGATGGCGGAGCTGGCGGGCGTTGAGGCGCGCCCCACCGCCACCGTCTTGCCGGGAGCGCTGCGTGCCGGCGCGGTCGAGTTCGTACCGGGTCCCCTCGACTTCGCCGCTGACCAACCTGTCGGGCCCGCCGGCGACGGCGGCCACGACGAGGCGGTCCGAGCGCCCGGTCACCGGGTCCACTCCGAACATCACCCCACCGGCCACCGCGTCCACCAGGGGCTGGACGAGGACCGCCATCGGGTGGTCGAGGGGGACGTTCCCGTCGCCGGCGGCTGTCTCCCGGCGGGAGTCGAGCACGGCGTCGACGGCTTCGCGGAAGTCGTCCCAACCCTGGACCCCGACGACCGACCGGAACTGTCCGGCCATCGACGTCTCGTCGAGGTCCTCGGCGGTCGAGGACGAGCGCACCACCAGCGCTCGTTGCCCGCCCCCCGACAACTCCTTCCACGCCGCTCGCACCTCGTCTTCGACCGCAATGGTCCAGTGGCCTGCGTCGATGGTCGCGGTGGTCGTGGTGGTGATCACGAAGCCGGGGACCACGGAGAGGCCGGCGGCCATGGCGTGGGCTAGCGACGCCGCCTTGGCCCCTGCCAGGCGCGGATCGCTCGCTCGATTGTCAGCGAGATCGAGCACCGCCGGGGTGGTACAGCTCTTCGGGCCGAACGGTATCGGAAGCGTCGGGGCACCTGAGGAAGGGGCAGGAGCGCGTGGCGAGAGGGCGTGTGGTGCTGCCGTCCGCTCCCCTCCTTCGGTCACGGATGCTCCTTCCCCGGCTTTGGTGACTCGGGCGTGCCAGCCGAGTCACGGGACCGTCACTCCTGGTCGAGCTTCTGGGACGCGTCGACGTCGAACGCGAGGATGACCTGCGACGACGCCGTCGTCAGTCGAGGTTCCTCACCGCTTCGTGACCGGGAGTCAGATCTAGGGCGGTCCTTCGGCCGGTTCTCTGGTGAGTGGAAGGCGCAGTGTGAAGCGAGCGCCGCCTCCCGGGCGATTCCCGGCGTCGATCGTGCCGCCCATGAGACGCGCGTTCTCGAGGGCGATGGCCAGACCAAGACCGCTCCCGCCGCTCGACCTGGTCGCGTCCGCCTTGTAAAAGCGTTCGAATAGGTGCGGAAGGTGCTCGCGAGCTATGCCTTCGCCGCGGTCGGTCACCTCTACGAGGGCGTCGTCGCCGTCGCGTCCCAGGCGCACGCACACGTCTCGCTTTCCATGGGCGGTTGCGTTGCCAATGAGGTTGGCGAGTATCCGGTCGAGCCGTCGCCGGTCGACCATGAGCGCGGCGTCACCGTCGAGACAAGCGCCGGCGTCATCCTCGATGCCGACCCGTTTCTCCCACCCGCATGAGCGGATGACTCCTTGGACGGCTCGGCGCAGGTCGACCTCTTCGGCAAAGACGACTTCGCGCCGGGCGTCGATACGGGCCAGCTCCATCAAGTCGTCGACCAGGCGCCGCAGGCGCCCGACCGAGTCGACCATGAGCTCCGCCGGTCGGCGAGCGGGGTCGGGCAACTCGTGCAAATGGTCTTCCAGGAGAGAAGCAGAGCTGACGAGCGCGGCGAGAGGGTTCCGCAGGTCGTGCGTGACATCCGCAGTGAAGCGCCGCTCGCGTTCGTACAGCGCCGCCCGTTCCGCCTCGAGCGCCTTGCGCTCGGTGATGTCGACATAGACGGCGATCCCGAGGATGACGTTGCCGTCCGCGTCGCAGACCGGGTTGGCGCTGACCATGAGGACGCTCAGCTCGCCGTTGGGACGCCGCACGTCGAGCTCGACCGGGGGAACGGGACGCTTCGTCTTGATGGCCCGGAACAGTGGACGCTCATCGGGCTCGTACGGCTTCCCGTCGGCGTGGTACACCGCGTACTGCTCGAGGGTCGGCTCTCCCGCCTCGCTCTTGGTGGGCGGGCCCAACATCTCGTCCATGAAGTCGTTTCCGAAGAGCAGGCGCCCGGCGGCGTCCACGACGATGACGCCAGCCGGGAGCTGCTGGAGCACCACCTGCAGCAAGGCGCGTTGCGCTTCGAGCTGAAGGGTGAATTCGGAGAGAGCGGCGACGTCCGAGTCGCCGCTGAGGCGTTGAGTGCCGTCGCCGTGCTCGAGCACGCCGACGTGAAGGTCAACCTGCTGGACACCCCGGGCTCACCTGACCTGGTGGGCGAGCTGCGCGCCGGACTGCGCGCCGCCGACGCGGTGCTGTTCGTGGTGTCGGAGGCGGGCGGGATGGACGCGGTGACCGCGCAGCTGTGGGCGGAGTGCTAGGGGGTGGGGATCCCGCGTGCCGTGGCCGTGACGCAATTGGACCGGGCGCGGGCGGACTTCG
>JAHWJQ010000029.1 GCA_019348305.1 Actinomycetota bacterium | reverse complement strand
GGCCTACAGCGCCTTCCGCCCGATCGCCCGGAGTCTGGCGCGACGCCTGCATGTGCGCTGTGCCGTGTCCGAGGACGCCCTCGCCACTGCGGCAGCGGCGCTGGGGGGCTCGTATGAGCTCGTGTTCAACGGCATCGAGGTGGAGCGGTTCGCCAAGGCCGACCGGCTTCCGGTCGATGGCCCCGCCATCTTGTTCATCGGCCGCCACGAGCCCCGCAAGGGACTCGCGACCCTGCTCGCCGCGCTCTCGCGGCTGCCCGGCGACGTCCGCCTGCTCGTGGCCGGCGACGGGCCGCAGACGCCCGAGCTTCGCCGGCGGTTCGCGCGAGACGGTCGCGTCGTCTGGCTGGGCCGGATCAGCGACGAGGAAAAGGCGAGGTACCTCCGCAGCGTCGACGCGTTCTGCGCGCCCTCGGTCAGCGGCGAGTCGTTCGGTATCGTGCTGCTCGAAGCGATGGCAGCGTCGGTGCCCATCGTGGCCAGCGACCTGCCCGGTTACCGCAACGTCGCCCGTCCGGCGGAGCACGCCCTGCTGGTGCCCCCCGACGACCCGGCGGCACTCGCCGCCGGGCTGGTACGGGTGCTGGAAGACGGGTCACTGCGCCAGCGGCTGGTGGACGGCGGCGACGCTCGGGCGGCTGAGTTCTCGATGGACCGCCTCGCCGAGCGTTACCTCGAGCTGTACGCCCTCAGCGGGGCCGGCTGACCGACCGGTTGGTCAACGGGACGGAAGCTGGAAGTCGATCACGACCCGGGCCGGCTCCCGCAGCGCCTCGACCCGGAATGGGACTTCCTCCCCGACGCCGATGGCCCAATCGAGGTTGGCCTCGAAGTCGGTCACCCGGACCACCTCGGTCACCATCGACAGCCCCGCTCGAACCCGCCTCGGCCCCGAGTAGGTGGTGCGAAGCTGGCTCCCCGACAGGTCCACGCCGGAAGCCGGCTCGAAGTGCACGGTCAGGACTGCCCCTCCATCGACTGGAACCTCCTCCCCGGAGCCGTCCTCCACCAGAGGTCGCTGCCCGTAGCCGACCCGGTACCCGGGCAGCGGCCCTTCGAAGGTGAAGGTGACCCGCTCCTGTCGGGGCCCGACCGACTCGGCGGTGACCGCAGCCAGAAGCCCCCTCCCGTTGCCCGAGACCGACACCGGGGTGGTGGCGTAGGGGTCGCCGGCCGTCGTGGCGGTGCCTGAGGCGCTGCCTGCACCCGGGTCGCTCGGGGCACCGTTGTCGCCGCACGCGCCGAGGAGGATCAAACCGAGGAGGGCAACTGCTCGCAGGAGGCGCACAGGAGGTTCACCGTACGCGAAAGGAGGGCCCCGAAGGGCCCTCCTTCCCCCTAGGAGTGGAGCGCTACTTGTTGTCGACCCGGACGGTGCGCGGTGCCGGCGTCTGCATCCAGCGCCGCAGGACAAGGCCCATGGCTGCGGCGAGGCCGGCGATGAAGGCGATGCCAACCGGACCGCCGGTGCGGGGCAGCGTGTCGCCGGGGGTTGTCGGAGCGCCGCCCGAGCGGGCGAACTCCGAGGAGGCCACGATCGACCCCGCCTGCACCTTGGCGGGGCCGCTGAGGACGCCAGCGCCGAGGTTGAGGGTCCGGCTGAGCTCGTCCATGGCGCCGGACAAGCCGAGGCTCTTCACGGTGGAGGCGGGTAGCAGGGTGTCGATGCCACCGGCCTGGTTGGTGATGGTGGACACGATGTCGCCCAGAGCGGCAGGAGGCGTGATGGCTGCCGAGGCCCCGGTGATGCCGGCCCGGCTACGGGTGTAGCCGCCGGACTGGGTGACGCTGGTGACCTTGTCGAGCACCGACACGTCGACCAGGTTGGCCAAGCCGGGGCTGACGGCGGACAACGTGTCGCTCACCTTGTCGTTGATCTGAGCCACCGCAGCATTGACGGCACTCGCCGTGGCCGCCGCGTCGATGGCGGGCAGGGTGATGTTGCCCACCTTGATCTTGCCGATCTTGCCGGTGACCTCGGCCACCGAAGCGTCGACCGAGTCGACGGCCTTGGTGGTGACGCCCACCTCGACGCCCTCCAGGCGCAGCAGCGCCAGGTCGTCGAGGGCCTTGAGGCTTTCGCCCAGCAGGTCGTCGATCTGGTCCTGCAGCTGGTCGACCGCCGCGTTGATGGCCGCCACGGAATCGCCGACGACCGCTGAATCCGACAGCGGCGTGTCCAGCCCGACGGTACCGAGCAATGTGTTGGTGGTGGGTTCGACGGCTTCCCCGATGGTGGAGGTCGCCTCGGTGGCCACTGCATCCTGCAGGTCGTCGATGGCGGCGTTGAGCGCGGTCACCGTGCCGGCCAGCGTCGTCTGCCCTGCGGGCAGGTCGAGGCCAGTGGTGGCCTGCAGGGTGTCGAGCAGGGCCGACACCTGTGAGACCGACAGATCGGCCAGCGAGATGCCCAGTCCCTCGAGCAGGGCGCCGAGGTCGAGCACGGTGATGTCGCTCACCTTGGCCCCACGGGCGGCGTTGGCGGCGTCGCCGGCGCTGGAGGCCGTGAGGTTGGAGCTCAGCGAGCCGATCCCGAGCAGGCCGCCGACCGAGCGAACGTTGGTCACACCGGCATCGAGGGCGGAGGAAGCGACGCCGTTGTCGAGGACCGCCGAGAGCTTCCCGCTGCCGAGGGAGCCCGACAGGACGGGGCCGAGCGCGGCCGGGAGGGAAGCGGGAACGATGGTCTGGGGAGCGACGGCCTGCTCCGTGGGGCCCGTGCTGCGGGCCTCGTAGACGCCAACGTTCTGGTTGAGGGCGCTGATGACCCCGGACTTGGTGGACAGGGCGGTGAGGCGGGTGAAGGCTTCGGGGGAGGCGACGCTCGGATCGATGGTCGAGCGGGCCTGGTCGCCCAACAGCACCACGTCGAGCACGCTGCCCTTGTCGCCCAGTTGGGCGGCGAGGACCTTTGTCTCGGTGAGCGATGTGCCAACGCCGGGGGATTGAGCCGTGGCCGGCCCGGCGAAGACGGCGGCAGCGACGACGGATGTCGCGACCGCGGCGGAAACAGGACGGAAGAAGCGCATGCAGAGCCCCCAGGAGAGGTCAAGTGGATAGTGGGGCACACGAAACGCCGAAAGTGGTAGCAACACCATCGTCCGTGAGAAGCATTTTCCGAGTTCCGTCTGAACTAGTCACCCGGACGACGCGGGTAGGCGGCGAGGGGGTGCGATAGCTTCTGAGGCCTCTTGCGCAACGAGACCTCCACGGACAGACGCCGGCGAACCTCGCCCAATCTCAGCCAGATCTCGACCAACACGCGCCGGTCGGCGACGCTGTTGACTGGCTTGGCGGTGTTCGTTCTGATTGTCGGTTGGGTGGGGCACCTGGCCACCGGCTACGGCCCCGTGGGCCTGACCGTGGCCGCAGTGGTGGCCGGCGCCGCAGTCTGGCTGGCCTGGTCGAAGTCGGGCGCCGTTGCTCTGGCCACCAGCCACGCCAGCCCGGCTGATGCCCTTGAACACGCCAGGCTGCACAACCTGGTGGAGGGCCTCTGCATCGGCGCCGGCCTGCCCAAGCCGCGGCTGTTCGTGATCGAGGACCCGGCGCTCAACGCCTTCGCCGTGGGGCGCGACCCGAGGCATGCGGCTGTGGCGGTCACCACCGGGCTGCTCGACAGGCTCACCAGGGTCGAGCTCGAAGCAGTGCTGGCCCACGAGCTCAGCCACATCAAGAACTACGACATCCAGCCGTCGACTTTCGCCGTCACTACCGTCGGGGCGATCGCGCTGCTGGCCGACTGCGCGCTGCGGTTCCTGAGATGGGGGGGGCTCCGCCACCGCGACGACCGGAGGGAGGGGAGTGGCCCTGGTGCCGTCCTGGGCGTCCTGGGCCTGCCCTTGCTCGTGCTCACCCCGCTCGTGGCCCGCTTGATGCAACTGGTGGTGAGCCGTCGGCGCGAGACGCTGGCCGACGTCACCGGAGTGGCCGTCACCCGCTACCCTCCAGGTCTGATCTCGGCGCTGGAGAAGTTACGCGACGACTCCACGGTGGTGCACTCGGCCTCCCCGGCCACGGCGCACCTCTGGATCGAATCTCCGACCGCGCGGGCGCCCTCGCAGGGGCGGCTGGCGCGGCTCAACCAGCTGTTCAACACCCACCCGCCCATAGAGGAGCGCATCCAGGCGCTCCGGGAGCTCTGATCATGACCGCACCTGCTCGCCGTCTCATCGCCACCTTGGCCGTCGCCGCGATCGCCGCGGGCGCCTGCGGCGGCGACGACAACGAGGCGGCACCCGCCAAGTCGGACGAACCGACCACGACCACTGCGCCGCCACCGCCGGCGGCGCCAGGTACGGGTGCCCCACTCACTGGTCTTGCCTCCGACCCGGCCAAGCTCGGCCGGCCGGCGTTGATCGTAAAGATCGACAACGCCCCCAAGGGCAGGCCCCAGGCCGGCATCAACCAGGCCGACGTGGTGGTGGAGGAAGGGGTGGAGGGGGGCATCACCCGCTTCGCCGCCATCTTCCACTCCCAGGACGTGGGTGAGGTGGGGCCGGTGCGCTCGGCACGCTCCACCGACATCGCCATTGCCTCCGAGCTCAACCGCCCGCTGTTCGCCTACTCCGGAGCCAACGCTGCCTTCCAGCAGTTGGTCGACAAGGCGCCCCTGGTCAACGTGGGCCAGAACGCGCGGCCGGGCGCGTATTTCCGCAAGAAGGGCCGGCCCAGCACCTACAACCTGTGGGCGCGCATGGGAGACCTCTTCGCCGCCGCGCCCCAGGGTGCGGGGCCGCCGCCCCCGCTGTTCACCTATCGGGCCCCGGGCGAGGCATCGGCGGGAGAGCCGGTGGGTGGAGTCAAGTTCGAGTTCCGGGACAAGGTGGTCACCGCCGTGGAGTGGCGATGGGACGGCGCCGGCGGCGTCTGGCGGCGCACCCAGAACGGGACCGAGCACGTCGACGACACCGGGGCGCCGGTGACCCCCCGCAACGTCGTCATCCAGTTCGTCGACTACAAGAACACGGGCCAGATCGACCGCTCGGGGGCGGCGGTACCCGAGGCCCAGCTCATCGGCCAGGGTGAGGCGTGGGCGTTCAGCGACGGCAAGATCGTCAAGGGCAAGTGGATCAAGTCGAGCCCGGCCGAGGCCACCAAGTTCCTCGACGGCGCCGGCGCCCCCATGAAGCTGACCCCGGGCCAGACGTGGCTCGAGCTGCCCAAGCCCGGCACCGCCAGCCTGCTCTGACTCACCTGAACCGGGAGCGTCGCTTTCTCATGCCCACCATGCGCGGCGTCGCCGCCGTCGCCCTGGTCGCCACCCTGCTCGCTGGATGCTCCGGCGCCAAGGACGCCACGGACAAGGCAGCCGAACTGGTCGGGGACAAAGACGCCCAGGCCACGACCACCACTGAGGAGCCCAAGTCGCCGGCGCCGCTCACCGGCAAACCGGTTCCCGGCGACGTCGCCCGCCGCCCGGCCGTGAGCGTGAAGGTGGACAACTCGCCCGACGGGCGGCCGCAGGCGGGGCTGGACAAGGCCGACGTGATCTTCGAGGAGAAGGTCGAAGGCGGGGTGACCCGGTTCGTGTCGGTGTTCCAGAGCCAGGACACCGAACTGGTGGGGCCGATCCGCTCGCTGCGCACGAGCGACCCCGCCATCGTGTCGCCCGTCGGTGGCGTGTTCGTCTTCTCCGACGGCGTCGCCATCAGCCTGCGCCGGCTCAAGGGGGCGCCGGTGAAGGTCGTCTCGGAGCGCGACGGAGCCGCTGCTTTCACCTATCCCAAGGGCCGCCGGCGCCCCTATGCGACCTTCGCGGCCACCGGGCGCCTGCGCAAGGAGGCCGCCCGGGACGCCCGAACTCCACCGGCGCTGTTCCCGTTCCTGGCCGAGGGCGAGGCCTTCGCACCCACCGGCGCCGTCCCCGCCTCGAAGGCCTCGGTCAACTACGGCGGTCGTACGACCGGTACGTTCGACTTCGACGCCACCACCGCCACCTGGCTGCGCTCCACCAACGGCACGCCTCACCTGCTGGCCGACGGCAGCCGGCTCGCCTTCAGCAATGTCATCATCCAGTTCGTCCCCTACAAGCGGGTCGGCTACAAGGACTCGTCGGGAGCCGCCGTCGACGAGGCGATGGTGGTGGGTGCGGGCGACGCCATCGTGCTGGTGGCTGGCAGGCAGGTCCGGGCCAAGTGGTCCAAGCCGACACCCACCGCCGTCACCACTTTCACCGACTCGACAGGGGCGCCCATCGAGCTGCTGTCCGGCAACACGCTGGTCGCTCTGCCGCCCGTGGGGGCCCCGGTAACCGTTTCTTAGCGAGCCCCGGCAGCCGTAGACTGGCGCCATGGCCTCCGACACCCCCGGCACCACTGGCACGGACCGCGTCAAGCGGGGCCTGGCCGAGATGCTGCGGGGCGGCGTCATCATGGACGTGGTCGATGCCGACCAGGCCCGGATCGCCGAGGACGCCGGGGCCGTGGCGGTGATGGCACTCGAGCGGGTGCCCGCCGACATCCGCCGCGACGGGGGCGTCGCCCGTATGAGCGACCCCTCCCTCATCGAGGGCATCAAGGCCGCCGTCACCATCCCGGTGATGGCCAAGGCCCGTATCGGCCATTTCGCCGAGGCCCAGGTGCTGGAGTCGCTGGGCGTCGACTACATCGACGAGTCGGAGGTGCTCACGCCGGCCGACGAGTTGCACCACATCGACAAGTGGCCGTTCACCGTCCCCTTCGTCTGTGGCGCCACCAACCTGGGAGAGGCCCTGCGGCGAATCTCCGAGGGCGCGGCGATGATCCGCTCCAAGGGCGAAGCGGGAACCGGTGACGTCTCCCACGCCGTGCGCCACCTGCGCCTGATCCGGGGCGACATCCGGCGCATCACCATGGCCGATGCTGCCGAGCTCTACGGCTGGGCCAAGACCCTCCAGGCCCCGGTGGGGCTGGTGAGGGAGATCGCCGAGACAGCCAAGCTTCCGGTGCCGCTGTTCTGCGCGGGCGGGATCGCCACCCCGGCAGATGCCGCGCTGGTGATGCAGCTCGGCGCCGAGGCCGTCTTCGTCGGGTCGGGGATCTTCAAGAGCGAGAACCCGCGAGCCACGGCCGGGGCCATCGTGGAAGCCACCACCCACCACACGGATGCGGCCATCGTGGCCAAGGTGAGCCGCGGCCTCGGCGGCGCCATGCGGGGCCAGGACGCGGGCTCGGTCGACCTCCGATTGGCCGAGCGGGGCTGGTAGCGGCGTGAGGCCCCCAGGCCGTGGCTGCCAAAGTCGGGGTGCTCGCGCTCCAGGGCGACGTCCGGGAGCACGCGGCCGCGCTCACTGAGCTCGGCGCCCATCCGGTAGATGTCCGCCGTCCGGGCGACCTGGGCGGCATCGATGCTCTCGTGCTGCCGGGAGGGGAGTCGACCACGATGTCGTTGCTCCTCGAGTCGGCGGAGCTGTTCGAGCCGGTGGCCCGACGGCTGGCAGAGGGCATGCCCGCCTTCGGAACCTGCGCCGGCATGATCCTGCTGGCCCGGGACGTGGTGGGCGGACGGCCCGACCAGCGGACCTTCGGCGCCGTAGACATCACCGTGCGCCGCAACGCCTTCGGCCGCCAGGTCGACTCCTTCGAGACGGCGCTGGAGGTCCCGGATCTCGGTCAACCGCCGGTGGACGCGGTTTTCATCAGGGCGCCGGTGGTGGAGCGGGTCGGACCGGAGGTCGAGGTGCTGGCGAAGGTGGGCGGGGCCCCGGTGCTGTGCCGGCAGGGGCCGGTGCTGGTGGCGGCGTTCCATCCCGAGCTCTCGCGGGACCTGCGCGTCCACGCCCTGTTTCTAGGAGACTTGTAGCCATGTCCGGTCATTCCAAGTGGGCCACCATCAAGCACAAGAAGGGGGCCCAGGACAAAGCCCGCGGCAAGCTGTTCGCCAAGCTCATCCGCCAGGTCGAGGTGGCCGCGCGCGAAGGCGGCGGCGACCCGGACACGAACCCGACCTTGCGCACCATGTTCCAAAAGGCGCGGTCGAGCTCTGTGCCGCTCGACACCATCGAAAAGGCGATCAAGAGGGGGACGGGCGCCCTCGAGGGCGTGCGGTACGAGTCGATCAGCTACGAGGGCTACGCCCCGTGCGGCGTGGCCGTGATCGTGGAGGCCCTTTCGGACAACCGCAACCGCACGGGCGCCGACGTCCGGTCGATCTTCAGCAAGCACGGCGGCTCGATGGCCGAGCCCGGGTCCGTGGCCTGGCAGTTCGACCGCAAGGGCGTCGTGATCCTGCCCAAGAAGGTGGCCGAGGACGAACTGACCGAGGTGGCCCTGGAAGCCGGAGCCGAAGACCTCCAGGACGACGGGGACACGTGGCAGCTCACCTGTGCTCCCACCGACCTGCACCAGCTCGAGGCGGCTCTCGACCAGGCCGGCATCGCCTACGACTCGGCCGAGCTCACCATGCTGCCCAAGCAGTCGGTGCCTCTCACCGCCGAGGGCGACGCCCGCAAGGTGCTGCGCCTCGTCGATGCTCTCGAAGACCTCGACGACGTGCAGAACGTGTACGCCAACTTCGACATCCCCGACTCGATCCTGCAGTTGGTCGAGGCCTGACGTGGCGCCTCCCCGGCTGAGCGTGGGCGATCGTGCCCCTGACTTCACCCTGGCGGGGACGCCTGGTGATTCCTACAGCCTCGGCGACTTCCGCGGCCAGACAGTGGTGCTGGTGTTCTATCCGGGCGATCACACGCCGGTGTGCACGGTGCAGCTCAACTCCTACTCCACCGACATCGGCCAGTTCGAGAAGCTGGGTGCCCAGATCCTCGCCATCAGCCCCCAGAGCGTCGAGAGCCACGAGCACTTCAGCGGGGTGCACAACTTCTCGTTCCCCCTCCTGGCCGACATCGACAAGTCCGTGGGGCGGTCCTACGGCGTCCTGGGGCCTGTCGGCTTCTACAAGCGGTCGGTCTTCGTCGTCGACCGCAACGGGATCGTGCGCTACGCCCACCGCGCCACCGCCGGCCTGACCTTCCGGTCCACGGCCGAGCTGGTGCGGGCCGTGCAGGAGGCACAGGCCGCCCCTGCCGGCGCCTGAGCCGCACCTGGCGGGGAGGGTCCGCCTTTGCGGGCGGCAGGAGGGCTAGTGTTGCGAACTAATGTTCGTCCTAGGCATCGACCCTGGGGTGTCGCGCTGTGGCTACGGCGCAGTAGCCCGCCATGGCGGCGGGCTGCGGGCTGTGGCCTGTGGGGTGCTCACCACCCCGCCGTCGCAACCCCTGCCCGACCGGTTGGCGTCACTGGCTCGCGAGCTGCGGGCCCTCCTTGACGAGCTACGGCCCGACGCGGTGGTGGTCGAGCGCGTGTTCTTCCAGACCAACGTCCGCACTGCCATGTCCGTGGGCCAGGCCAGCGGGCTTGCCTTGGCTGCGGCTTCCGAGGCGGGTTGCGCCGTGGCCCAGTACACCGCAAACGAGGTGAAGCAGGCGGTGGCCGGCTACGGCGCGGCAACCAAGGACCAGGTGCAGCGCATGGTGCAGTCGTTGTTGCAGCTCGCTGCAGTCCCGAAGCCGGCCGACGCGGCCGACGCCCTGGCGCTCGCCCTTACCCACCACGCCGTGGCCCCCCTCCTCGCCCGGGCGGCCCGGGTCGCACCATGATCGGGTCGCTGCGGGGCATCCTCGTCGACCTGTCACCCCGGGGCGAGGTGCTCGTGGAGGTGGGGGGCGTCGGGTACCGCGTCCAGGTGCCGACCGGTGGGCTGGGCCAGTTGGGCGAACGAGGGTCCCCGGTCTTCCTCCACGTGCACACCCACGTCCGTGAAGACGCCATCGTCCTCTACGGCTTCCCCTCCTTCGACGAACGGACGTGCTTCGAGGCCCTTCTCGGCACCCACGGGGTCGGGCCGGCAGTGGCGCTGGCCATCTTGTCGGTCCACTCGCCGGCCGCCCTGCGCCGGGCGGTGACCGGTGACGACGCCGATGCCCTCACCATGGTCCCCGGCATCGGCAAGAAGACGGCGGCCCGCCTTCTCCTCGAGTTGAAGAGTCGCCTGGACTTCGACGACGAACGGCCGGAACTGACGGTGGTGGGGGCGGGAACACCGGGTGGCGTCGGGCCGCGGGCCGAGGTACGAGCGGCGCTGGCGGCGCTCGGCTACGGGGTCGACGAGGTGCGGGTCGCGGTGCGGAACCTGCCGGCGGAGGGCTCTACCGAGGAACTGCTACGCCTGGCCCTGCGCGAGTTGGCGGTGGCGCGCCTGTGAGCCGGGAAGAGCTGTTGGCACCCGAGCCCGACCCCTTCGAAGAGGCCGAGGAGGTGTCGCTGCGGCCGCGGCGCCTGTCGGAGTTCGTGGGCCAACCCCAGCTCAAAGAGCACCTCGGGATCATGCTCGAGGCGGCGCGGCGACGCTCCCAGGAGATCGACCACCTGCTCCTGGCGGGCCCGCCCGGGTTGGGCAAGACGAGCATGGCCGGCATCGTTGCCGCCGAGATGGGGGTGGGCCTGCGGGTGACGTCGGGGCCGGCGCTGGTACGGGCCGGCGACCTCGCCTCCATCCTCACCGACCTGCAGGAAGGCGCGGTCCTGTTCATCGACGAGATCCATCGCCTGGGCCGGGCGGTGGAGGAGATCCTCTACCCGGCCATGGAGGATTTCGTCCTCGACATCGTCCTGGGCAAGGGGCCGGCGGCCCGGTCGGTGCGCCTGCCGCTCCCGCGCTTCACCCTCATCGGTGCCACCACCCGCACCGGGCTCATCACCGGGCCCCTACGCGACCGGTTCGGCTTCGTGGCCCGCCTCGACTACTACGGCCCGGCCGAGCTGCAGGCCATCATCTTGCGCTCGGCCCGCATCCTGGGCGTGAGCCTGGATGCGGGAGGAGCCGAGGAGATCGCCGGGCGCTCCCGGGGCACCCCGCGCATCGCCAACCGGCTGTTGAAGCGGGTGCGCGACTTCGCCGAGGTTCGAGGCGACGGGGTGGTCTCCCGGGCGGTGGCTTGCGAGGGCCTGGCGCTGTTCGGTGTCGACACCCTCGGCCTCGACAAGGTCGACCGAGCTATCCTCGACGCCGTCTGCCGGCGCTTTGGCGGTGGCCCCGTGGGGCTGTCGACTCTGGCGGTGAGCGTGGGGGAGGAGACCGAGACGGTCGAGGACGTCTATGAGCCCTTCCTGCTCCAGCTGGGCCTGCTCATGCGCACCCCGAGGGGGCGGGTGGCCATGCCCGCGGCGTGGCAGCACCTGGGGCTCGAGCCACCGGCACCCCCGCCGGCCACGGTGCCTCAGCTGTTCGACGGCGGCCCGTAGAGCGGCGCGTCTAGGGGAACGGGTTGTAGACGCAAACCCCGAGGTTGATCGGATAGACGGCTACGCAGGCCCACGGTGTCGGCCCGTGGTCGGCCGCGGCCGGCGAAGCGGCAACGATGATGCCGGCGAGGAACACGACAACGGCGGCTACACGCTTCATCTGCTGTCTCCCGGTTCAACGGAGTCGGAACGGCCGGCCGCCACCGCGGCCACGACTGCGGCAGGATCCTCGATGTAGACGGTGGCCACGCCTTCGATCCCTACAGCGTACGCGGTATTCGCGCCGTGCTGGTCAGCGTCCGCGGCGGAGGTGATTTCCAGGGGGAGGGCCGGCGCCTCCGTTTGGGTGGAACCAGGCGCCGGGGCTGCCGCGGCAGGACCGCGCTTCTGCGTTACTTTCGTTGGCGCGCCCACACTGGGCGCCGCCACCGCCGGCTCCTCCGGGACAATGGCTTCGAGGTGCAGTGGCGCCTCGCGGGGCTGCGCCGGCGGGTCGAGCCGATCACCGCTCGCGACGGTGACCCCCGTGGCGGCGACAGCCACAGCCATGGCGAAGGCGGGACCGGCAAGCGGCGGAAACGCCGAAGACCACACTTCCAACCGGGCCCGCAGCGAGGCCAGGGGCCGGGCCAGCAGGCCCAGCACCGGAACGGCGGCCCAGCTGTGCTCGCCTCGGTTGACGGCCAGGAACTCCCGTCGCAGCGACTTGCGGGCCCGAAACAGCAGCGCCTCCACCGTCCCCAGTGTCACGCCGTAGTGGGCAGCGATCTGCTGGTAGGACCAGTTGCGTCGCTCACGCAGGTCGAGGACCTCGCGGTAGCGGGGCGCCAGGCGGGTGAGGGCAGCGGCCAGCACCACCCGGTCCGCGGCGTCGACGATGCGGTCCTGCCCGCCATCGACGGCACCGAGGTCTACTTCCGCGGTCGGCTCGCTGCGCCCGCGTCTGCGGTGCGCGTCGACGCACAGGCGGGCCGCGATGACGGTCATCCACGGGTAGAAACGGCGTTCACCATCGAGCGACGGCAGCGCCCGCAGCGCCCGGGTGAAGGTTTCCTGGGCGATCTCCTCGGCGTCGTGGGGATCGCCCAACCGCTTCTGGCAGAACCGCTTCAGCCGGGGGAAGTACCGCCGGTACAGCGTTTCGAAGGCAGCGCCGTCACCTTCCTGGAAGCGCTCGACCAGGGCCCGATCGCGCACCAGATCGACATCGTCGACACGCAGCGCCACCGCCAACCCCCTGATTCGGTCGTGGCCCGACAGGCAGCGTACCGGGTACTTCGTCCGACATTGACGAGATTCCTGCTAGCAACAACTCGCCGTGCCGGTCTCAGCCTCCGACGACTACCAGTACCACCTCCCGGCCGCGTGTGTCGCGCAGGTGCCAGTAGAACCCCGCTCAGCTGCCCGGCTCTTGGTCGCCTGCCAGCCGCGTGAACGCGGGGAACCGGAACCGGTCGACCACCGGCGGGTGGCCGACCTGGCTGACTACGTAGAGCCCGGCGACGTGGTGGTCGTGAACGACACTCGCGTCCTGCCGGCCCGGCTGCTGCTCACCAAGGCCAGCGGAGGCGCGGCCGAGGTGCTCCTCTTGGAACCTCTCGAGGACCGGCCGGCGGGTGAGCAGCCCTCGCGTGCGCCGGAGGCGGGGGAGTGGCAGGGGCTGGTGCGACCGGGCCGGCGCGTCGCCCCGGGGACGACGCTGTTCGGACAGGAGGGCGAGCCGGTGGTGCTCGTGGGCGAGCGGCTGGGTGGCGGACGCCGGCGGGTGCGGCTGCTGGCCCCGCTCGATGCCCACGGCACGTTGCCGCTGCCGCCCTACATCCACGAGCCGCTGGTCGAGCCGTCGCGGTACCAGACCGTCTACGCCCGGCGCCCCGCTTCGGTGGCGGCACCGACGGCCGGGCTCCACCTGACCGAGGAGGTCCTGGCCCAGCTGGGGCAGAAGGGCGCCGAGGTGCACACCGTCGAGCTGGTGGTCGGTCTCGGCACGTTCCGCCCCATCACCTCAGAACACCTCGACGACCACGTGATGCACGAGGAGAGCTACGACGTGCCGGCGGCCACCATGGCCGCTTGCGAGCGGGCACGCAGGGTCCTGGCCGTTGGCACCACGACGCTGAGGGCGCTCGAATCGGCAGCGGCCAGCGGGCACTTGCAGGGCCGCACCGACCTGTTCATCCGCCCCGGCTTCCAGTTCCAAGTCGTCGATCTCCTGTTCACCAACTTCCACCTGCCCCGGTCGTCGCTGCTCGTCCTGCTGGCCGCCTTCGCAGGACCAGAGCGCTGGCGTCCGCTGTACCAGCTCGCTCTGGGCGAGGGCTACCGCTTCCTGTCCTTCGGCGACGCCATGCTCGTGTCGCGGGCGGCCCACCAGCCGGCGCGGTGACCCTCGAGCTCCGGGTGGCAGCCGTGGACGGCTCCGCCCGCGCCGGCACCATCACCACTGCCCGGGGCACCTTCCGCACACCCTGCTTCATGCCCGTCGGGACACGGGGGGCGGTGAAGGCACTCTCGAGTGCGGATCTCGAGACCCTTGGCTTCGAGGTGGTGCTGGCCAACACCTACCACCTCATGCTCCGCCCCGGAACCGAGGTCGTGGCCCATCTCGGCGGTATCCACCGCTTCTCCGCCTGGTCGGGCCACGTCCTCACCGACTCCGGCGGGTACCAGGTCTTCAGCCTCGCTCCCGCCGTCGACGACGACGGGGTCACGTTCCGCAGCACCTACGACGGGAGCCGGCACCGCCTCACCCCGGAAACGGCGGTGGCCGTGCAGGAGCAGCTGGGGGCCGACATCCAGATGGTGCTCGACGTCTGCCCGCCTCTCCCGTCGTCCCCCGAGGTCGTGCAGCTGGCCGTCGATCGCACGGCAGCCTGGGCCGAGCGGGCCCGGCGGGCCCACCGGCGAGCGGACCAGGCGTTGTTCGGAATCGTGCAGGGCGGCGTCGACCCGGTGTTGCGGCGCCAGAGCGCGGCCCGCACGGTCGAGCTGGGCTTTGACGGTTACGGGATCGGGGGCCTGTCGGTGGGCGAGAGCCGCCAGGAGATGCTGCCCGCTCTGGCCGCCGCCCTCGCCGAGCTGCCCGCTGACCGTCCCCGCTACCTGATGGGGGTGGGCGACCCGCTGGGCATCGTCGAGGCCATCGCCTTGGGGGTCGACCTGTTCGACTGCGTGCTGCCCACCCGGCTGGCCAGGCACGGTTCGGTGCTCACGGGCAGCGGGCGGCTGCAGCTGCGCAACGCAGCCTTTGCCCGCGACGGGGGCCCTCTCGACCCGCATTGCCCTTGCCACGTCTGCAAGCGGTGGTCGCGGGCCTACCTGCGACACCTCCTTCAGGTGGGGGAGCCGGGGGTGTTGCGCCTGCTCAGCTGGCACAACCTCTCCTGGACACTGGCGTTGATCCAGCGGGTACGCACTGCTATCGAGGGCGCGGGCCTCGACAGGGTGCGTCGCGAGATCGCAGAGGTGTGGGAGTAAGGTCTCGGGGCGCCATGGAACAGCTGTTGCCGCTCGCCTTCCTCCTCGTGGTCATGTACTTCCTGCTGATCAGGCCCCAGCAGCAGCGCGTCAAGGCGCAACGCAGCCTGGTGTCCTCCCTTGCCGTAGGGGACGAGATCGTGACCGTCGGCGGGCTGGTGGGACGCATCGTGGCCCTCGACGACGACACGGCCACCGTGGAGACGACGCCGGGCACCGTGTTGCGCTTCCGCCGGGCAGCCATCAGCGGGCGGATCACGCCCCAGCACTCGGCCGAGCCCGACACCTCACCCATCTCCGAGGACTGAATGCGTCGCTCGACCGTGCTGTCCCTGGCCTTCGTCCTGGTGCTCGCTGTCGGAAGCTTCGGGGCCACGCAGTACGTCGGGAACAAGCCGGAGCTCGGCCTCGACCTCCAGGGCGGGGCCTACGTCGTGCTCCAGCCCGATCGGAAGGTCGACGCGGGAGTGCTCAACCAGTCGGTGGAGATCATCCGCAGCCGTGTCGACGCCCTCGGCGTAGCGGAACCGGACATCAGCACCCAGGGCGATTCGATCATCGTGCAGCTCCCCGGAGTGAAGGAGCAGCGCCGGGCCCTCGAGATCGTGGGCCAGACCGCCGAGCTGCGCTTCCGGCCCGTGCTGCAGGCGCTGCCGCCGGCTGACGCCACCACGACCACCACCGCAGCGCCCGACCCTGCCACGACCACCACCGCCCTCGACCCGGCCGCCGCCGCCCGATCGGAA
>JAHWJQ010000299.1 GCA_019348305.1 Actinomycetota bacterium | reverse complement strand
AACCCCTACGAAGCAGCCGAACGCGGCTACCTCGACGACGTCATCGACCCCGCCGACACCAGGGCCGTGCTCGTCCGCTCGCTCGATCTCCTGCGGACCAAGCGCGAGGACCTGCCCCGCCGCAAGCACGCCAACGTTCCCCTGTGAACGATCCCCCGCCGCCCGACGTCCCGCCGCCCGACGTCGTCGCCGCCATCGTGGCTGCCGTCGAGGTGGCCTGGCCCCGCCCGCAGCAGCCGCCCGAGGACCCACGGCTCAGCTCGCGTTGGCGCTTCTCGAACCGGTGGTGGGTCCCCCGGCGCCACGAGGCGGCACAGCGGCCCCGGCCCTGAGCGGCCGGCCGGTGGTAGGGGCCGGGCCGGCGATCAGCCCAGCTCGACGGTAGCCACCTCGACCGAACCGAGCCCGTGACCGGTGCCGGCGGCGACGGCTCTGATCAGTGCCGCTCTCGCCCGCACCAATACCTCGACCGACTGCAACCCGTGGGTGGGGTAGCCGGCAACGCCGGCGGCCAGCCCCGCCGCCCCCACCGGGTCCTTGGCCAGGGCCACCTGCAACCGCTCCGCCGCCCACACCCCGCCGGCTTCGGTCGTGTCCTCCAGGAGCAGGGCGAAGGTGCGGGGGCCGATACGGCACACGACGTCGGCCTCGCGCAGCGTCTGGCGCACGAGGGTGGTGAAGGCGGCGACGGCGGCACTCAGGCGCTGGCCCGGGTGCGGGGTGAAATCGACCAGGACGACCGTCACCGGGCACAGCTGGCGCCGGGCCGCCGCGATCCGGTTCTCCAGCGCCACCTCGAAGAACCGGGCGTCGGGAAGCCCGGTCTCTGGGTCGAGCACGGTCTGTTGCCGTGAGAACGCGTTGATCTCGAGCTGGCGGAGGTTGGCCAGCTCGTCGACGGCGATGGCAGCCCGGCGCTCGGCCTGGCAGGCCCGTTCGTAGAGGGCGAGGGACGACGCGCCGGCGAGCAGCGCGCAGGCGGCGGCGACCACGGTGAGCACGGGCGAACCGATCACCGCCCCGGCGACTCCAAAAGCGCACCCAGCCAGCCCCCCGAAGAGGCCGGGGAGGGCGCGGCGGTCCATATCCCTCACCATCGGCGGGCGAGGACATAGAGTCAAGTTCGAGATTCGAGGGCCTGGCCGGCACGGTGGGCGGCGGCCAGCTCGACCATGTCGCCCATGAGCCTCGACAGCTCGAAGTCCCGAGGCGTGTACACCGCGGCCACGCCCAGCTCGCGCAGCGCCGCCTGATCAGCGGTGGGAATGATGCCGCCCACCACGACGGGCGCTTCCACCCCCTCGGCCCGCAGGAGGCGAACGACCTCGGGCACCAGCTCGAGGTGGCTGCCCGAAAGGATCGAGATGCCCACTATGTCCACGTCCTCGTCGCGGGCGGCCGCCGCGATCTGTTCGGGGCTGAGCCGGATGCCCTGGTAGACGACCTCGAAGCCGGCGTCGCGGGCGGCCACCGCCACCTGCTCGGCGCCGTTGGAGTGACCGTCGAGGCCGGGCTTGGCCACGAGCAGCCGGGGCGGGCCGCCATCGAGGGCGGCCGCCCGCCGGCGAACCTCGTCCAAGGTGGCGCTCCGGCCCCCCGCGGCCCCGGAGACGCCCGTGGGGGCGCGGTACTCGCCGAACACCTCCCGCAGCGCCCCCGCCCACTCCCCGGTGGTGCCGCCGGCGTGGGCGAGGGCGATGGTGGCGGGCATGACGTTCTCCGTCGATGCCGCCACCCGCCGCAGCTCGTCCAAAGCCTTGTGCGCCGCCTCGGCGTCGCGCGAGCGTCGCCAGGCCTCGACGTCGGCCCTCAGTTCGTTCTCCACGGAGGGGTCGACCCGCAGGATCGACCCCTCCCCTTCGAGCGGTGACGGCTCGGTCTCGCGGAAGGCGTTGACGCCCACGACGGTGAGCTCACCCGACTCGATGCGCCGGCGCCGCTCGGCCTGGCTCTGGACCAGGCGGGCCTTGAGCACGTCGATGGCCTCGAAGGCCCCGCCCAGGGAGAGCACCTCGTCGAGCTCGGCCTCGGCCGCCTCCAACAACTCGGCGGTCTTGCCCTCCATGACCCGGGACCCGGCGAAGATGTCGTCGTATTCGAGAAGGTCGGTCTCGAAAGCGAGTACCTGCTGCATGCGCAGAGCCCACTGCTGGTCCCAGGGGCGTGGGAGCCCGAGGGCCTCGTTCCAGGCCGGCAGCTGGATAGAACGGGCCCGGGCATCCTTCGACAGGGTCACCCCCAACAGCTCGAAGATGATCCGCTGCACGTTGTTCTCGGGCTGGGCCTCGGTGAGACCGAGGGAGTTGACCTGCACGGCGTAGCGGAAGCGGCGCAGCTTGGGGTCGGCGACGCCGTAACGCTCGAGGCAGATCCGGTCCCACCAGCGGGTGAAGGCCCGCATCTTGGCGGTCTCCTCGATGAAGCGGATGCCGGCGTTGACGAAGAAGGAGATGCGGCCCACCACCTGGTCGAAATCGCCGGGTTCGACCTGTCCCGACTCCCGCACGGCGTCGAGCACGCCGATGGCCGTGGCCATGGTGTAGGCCAGCTCCTGCACCGGGGTGGCTCCCGCCTCTTGCAGGTGGTAGCT
>JAHWJQ010000298.1 GCA_019348305.1 Actinomycetota bacterium | reverse complement strand
CCCGGGCCATCCAGACCGAGATCCTCGAAGGCCGGGGCGTCGGCCCCGACCAGGATGCGGTGCACCTCGACCTCAGCCACCTTCCGCCGGAGTTCATCGACGCCAAGCTGCCCGACATCACCGACTTCGTCCGCACCTACCTGGGCCTCGAGCCCAAGGTCGACCCGATCCCCATCCAGCCCACCGCGCACTACGCCATGGGGGGCATCCCCACCAACGTCGACGGCGAGGTCGTGCTCGACGCGGCGGGCACGACCATGCCGGGGCTGTACGCAGCCGGGGAGTGCGCCTGCGTGAGCGTCCACGGCGCCAACCGGCTGGGCACCAACTCGCTTCTCGACATCGTGGTGTTCGGCAAGCGCGGTGGGCGGGCCATGGGCGAGTTCGTCAACAGCAGTGAGCTGCCGGAGCTGCCGGCCGGGGTGGAGGGGGATGTGCGCTCGAGGATCGAGAGGATGAAGGCCGGCAGTGGCGGCGAGAGCGTGGCCGACATCCGCGCCACCCTGCAGAACGAGATGATGGACAAGGCCTCGGTGTTCCGCTCCGACGAGAGCCTGCAGTCCGCTCTGGCCGACGTGCACGAGCTGCGGCAGCGCTGGGACCGCGTCTCCATCGACGACAAGGGCGAGACGTTCAACTACGACCTGACCGAGGCGCTCGAGCTCGGCTACCTCCTCGACCTCGCGGAGGCGCTGGTGGTGAGCGCCGGGGCCCGCACCGAGAGCCGCGGCGCCCACATGCGGGTCGACCACCCCAGCCGTGACGATGCCAACTGGATGAAGCACACGCTCGTTACCCGAGGCGCCGACGGAGCGCTGGCCCTCGACTACAAGCCGGTGATGGGCGGGCGGTACGAGCCCATGGAGAGGAAGTATTGATGCCCGACGCTGGAGACATGCTCGACGTCGAGTTGCGGGTGAAGCGTTACGACCCCCAACGCGACAAAAAGCCCCACTGGCAGACCTTCCAGGTGCAGGTCAAGGCCTTCCGCTCGGTGGTGCTCGACGCCCTGCACGCCGCCAAGTGGCACCACGACGGGACCCTGTCGTTCCGGCGTAGCTGCGCCCATGGCGTCTGCGGCTCCGATGCCATGGTCATCAACGGCGCCAACGACCTGGCCTGTCAGGCGTTGATCGAAGACCTTGGTCCGGTGGTCACGGTGGAGGCCATCCGTGGCCTCCCGGTGATCAAGGACCTGGTCGTCGACATGGAGCCCTTCTTCGCCCAGTACCGCTCGGTGCTGCCCTACCTCATCAACAGCGACGACCCGGGCTACCGCGAGCGCCCCCAGTCGGCCGAGGAGCGGGCCCGCTACGACGACACCACCAAGTGCATCCTCTGTGCCGCCTGCACCACCTCCTGTCCGGTCTACTGGGGCAACACGGGCTATGTCGGGCCCGCAGCCATCGTGAACGCCCACCGGTTCGTGTTCGACAGCCGCGACCAGGCGGCAGAGCAGCGCCTCGACATCCTCAACCACCGCTCGGGGGTGTGGCGGTGCCGTACGGCGTTCAACTGCTCGGAGGCCTGCCCCCGGGGCATCAAGGTGACCCAGGCCATCGAAGAGGTGAAGCGGGCCATCCTCCTCGACCGGCTCTGAGAGCTGTCACGCTCCGTGGCGATCGCGTTACAGAATCGAGACAACTGCACAACGTGAAAATGGTGTCCGGAATCTTGGCGTAAGTTTCTCAACTGAACGCGGTCCAGCGACCGAGAACCAAGAGGAAGACAGCGGCCAGTCCCGGCTCGCTGGAGAGCCAGGACGATGCCGAGACTTCTGACACTTCTGTTCGCTCTGTTCGTGCCGCCGGTCGCCCGCCAGGTCCGCCGCGAACGCTGGTCCGCAGGCCTTCACGCCGCGGACCCGGAAAGGCCGCTGTTCGACCTGTTCGCGGAGGCGCTCTTCGACAGGCTGGCCGCCGTGCTGGCCGCGGCCCGGCGGTGGGCGGGCGATGCCGCCGCCGTGGTGCAGGGGTGGGTGGCCGCGGCCGTCGACCCCGCCTGCCCGACGCCGGTCCTGGCGCCCTGCCTGGCCTCCGGCATCGCCCGGGAGGCCCCCGCTCCCTCCCGTTTCGGCTTGGTGGGGTCGACCGGCAGGAGCCTGGTCGACGGGCTGGAGGCCCGCTTTGCGCCCCGGTGGCCCAATCCGGGGCACGCCCGCATGGCCGCTGGGCTGTTCATGACCGCGGTCGCGCTCGTGTGTGCCGGCATCGTGGGGATCGTCGCCGTCCTCGCCCCCAGCCCCGGTGTTCATCTCCAGCGGGTGTCCGGTGCGGCAAGTGTCCCTGTGTTGGCCGCTGGGAGCGACGCTGCTGCTCCGGCCCCCGCGCCCGCCCCCGACCCCCACGCCCGGGCCAGCACGCACTCCGCCGGCTTGCCGCGCGGGCTGAAGGTCGCCTGGGCGGGACTGGAGCTGTACGGGTCCCAGTTCCACCAGCCGATCCCCATCAGGAAGTCCGACCGGCCGGGCGTGGCCGCCAGCACGTCGAGGACCGCCGCGTAGGCATCGGCCTGCGCCTGCGGCGCCGGGACTGCAGACGGGGACGGCTCGTAGGGGAACTTGCCGAAGTACGTGGCGTTGACGAAGCCCGTCTCGGCGATCAGCACCTT
>JAHWJQ010000297.1 GCA_019348305.1 Actinomycetota bacterium | reverse complement strand
CCGGGACTGAGCCTCAGCGGGCGGCCACGGGGAGCCGACCGGTGACCGTCGTGCCGTGGCCGGGCGCCGAGCGGACCTCGATCTGGCCGCCCAGCGCCTCCAAGCGGTCGACCATGTTCTGGCTGCCAGCACCGTGGGCCGTGGTCGAGGGGTCGAAGCCGCAGCCGTCGTCGTTGACCTCGAAGGTGAGGATGCCATCCTCCGCGTGGAGCCGGATCACCACCCGGGTGGCCGCGGCGTACTTGGTGATGTTCTGCAAAGCCTCGAGGGCGCAGAAGTACACCGCCGCTTCCACGTCCTGGTCGTAGCGACCGATGTTGCCGGCCTCGACCTCGACGGCGACGGAGCCGAGCTTGCGGGCCTGGGAGGCGAGGGCGCTGGGCAGCCCTTCGGCGGCCAAGAGCGGCGGGTAGATGCCCCTCGCCAGGTCGCGGAGGTTCTCCAGGGCGTCGCCCATCTGGGCCTTGAGCGAGCCGAGCATCTCCAAGAGCGGCGCCGCCTGCTCGCCCAGTTCCTCCACCATGCCCTCGGCGAGCGAGAGTTGCACCTTCAGGGCCACGAGTTGTTGCTGGGCTCCGTCGTGGAGGTTGCGCTCCAGCCGGCGCCGCGCTTCGTCTTGGGCGGCGACGAGGCGCTGGCGGGAAGCACGGAGCTCCTCCAGCCGGGCCAACAAGTCCGCGGTGAGCTGCACGTTGCGCAGTACCAAGCCGGCCTGGCGCCCCAGGTCGGCCAGGAGCTTCTCTTCGGTGGGCGTCAGTGACTCATTCGGCGGCTTGGTCACCGACAACGCGCCGAACAGCTCCCCCTGGTGGCGCACGGCCACGGCAGTGGTGACGTCGTCGATCCAGGGGATCTGCGGACCGGTGATGGCCAGTGGCGCCCGCTGTTCGTCGCCCGGCGGCCAAGACGCCGCGGGGCGCAGTTCGCTCCCCACCTTGAGCCAGACGTCGGCCCGCTGGGCGGCCGTGCCCTCGGCCAGAATCCGGGCCATCCTGGCCACCAGCTCGTCCGTCGCCGGCGTCTCGGCCACCCGCTCGGAGAACTCCGACAGAACCTCATAGGGCGTGGCCCGCTGGCCGTAGACGAGGCGGTTGGCGAAGCGTTGTACCCGCTCCTTCACGGGCTGGAAGGCGACGGCCACGATGCCGGTGGCGACGATCGACAGCGCCAGGTTCCCCGTCTGGGCCTGCCCGAAGAGCGACCCGATGCCCACCACGACACCCACGTAGACGGCGGAGACGAAGCCGGCGAGGACCGAGTAGACCACGGTGCGACTGATGACCTTGTCGATGTCCCACAGGCGGTAGCGCAGGATCCCGATGAACAAGGCAATCGGGATGATGCTGAACACCGGCTGGAACAACCGGAAGATCGGCCTCGGAAGGGGGTCGACGTTGCGACCCTCGAAGACGGGTGCTCCCGCGTTGGCGGCGGCGACGGCGAGGGCGAACATACCGACGAGCAGCGCCGGCGAGAGCGCCCAGAACAGCAACCGGGCCTGCTGGCGCTCGACGGGGCTGGGAGACCGGCGGTACCGGTAGGCCTGCCCGGCGACCCCCACCAGTGGGGTCAACACCCCGAACACGACGATGAGAGCGACCGTCCGGCTGCCGTCACCGACGAGGAAGGCGAGGGGGGTAACCGCGGCCACCGCTGCGAGGTACAGCAGAGTGAGCTGCACCGGCCGCCAGCGGGGCACCGGCCGACCATCCGGGAACAGGAGCAGGGCCAGCAGGTACGCCACCGCGGCGACGACGTGGAAGGCGTCGTGGGTGAAGGCCTCCAGCGCGTCGGCTCGCAGGATCTCATAGACGGCGTGGGCCTGGAGGTTGAAGACACCCGCCGTTCCCACCATGGCCACCGCCAGCAGCCGGGCCGTGCGTTCGTGGCGCCGAAGGAAGATGAGGAAGAAGGCCAGGGCGAGGTTGAACGCCCCGAAGCCGTAGTCGATGATGAGCTCGCCTACTGGCTCCACGTGTGGGGGGTGGGCGGCCTCCCCGACGCGGCCCGCCAGGCGGCCCCACAGCGACTCCTGGAGAGCCCACTCGTGCAACTGGTCGTGGAAGCCGGGCGCCCGGGAGGCGACGACGGCCGCCGCTCCGAGGGCCAGCACGGCCAAGGCGAAACCGGAGTAGCCGGCGAAGAAGGCCAGGAAGGCCAGGTTGCTCAGGCGGCGCTGCGACCCGGGCCGGGCGGACGCCACGGCGGGCTGGTCTGCACGCGGCCTCTGCGTCGACTCCTCTTCGGGCGGCTCGGAGATGACCGGCGGGTGCGGGATGGTGGCGGGGGCTATTTCACGACCACCTTCCCCACCATCGCCGGGTGGATGAGACAGGCGAACGGGTAGCTGCCGGGCTTGGTGAACCGCAGGGAGAACCTGTCCCCTTCTTCGAAGTCCATTCCCGAGGAGTGCAGGCCGCCGGAGCCGTCGAACTTGCCGCCGTCGACCTCTACCGGCGTCGGCGGCCCGTCGTCGCTCTCCTCTTTGTTTCGTTCTGGGGGGCTCGGGAACCTGACGGCCTCGAAGCCGCGCTTGTCCAACGTCACCGTGCCGTCATCCTTCACGTCGAACACCGGGAAGTACTTGGGGACGTTGAAGGCGACGCTGTG
>JAHWJQ010000296.1 GCA_019348305.1 Actinomycetota bacterium | reverse complement strand
TCGAGGCCACCATCGTCGAGGCGCTCCTCACCGACGCGGTGCAGCCGACCGCCGACTACGGCCGTGTCGCCTACGTCGACGACCCGCTGCGCACCAGCTCCGAGCCGGAGGTGAAGGACGGCGCGCCCGGCACCGGCGCCGAGCTGGTCGAGGGCGAGACGCAGACGCCGTACGACGTGAGCCGGCTGGACTACTTCCCGCAGCTGAAGAAGGCCTTCGGCGCGACCGTCGACCCGGTGAGCGCTCAGCAGGTGGCCTCGGGCAGGGACCTCTCGGCGTACGACACGCTCGTGGTCACCGACATGGAGACGCCGTACGGCGGGCCGCCGGTGGACAAGGCGCGCTACGTGAAGGCGCTCGACGCCTTCGCCCAGCGCGGCGGGCAGCTGCTGCTCACCGACCGTTCGCTCGGGCTGCTGCCGGAGCTCGGGGTCGTCGCCGAGGACACGCTGACGGTCAACAAGACCGACGCCGGTCACGTGGACTTCCTGGCACCGCTCGGCGACCACCCGTACGAGAAGGGCCTGGTCGGCAAGCCCAGCCAGACCTTCTACGAGGTCATGCTCGGCTACCCCTCCCGCCGGTCGACGCCGAACTACGGCGTGGAGCGGACGGCGTGGGAGGCGGCCGGCGGCACGACCGTCGCGACCGTCGGCGACCAGGGCTCCCGCACCTCGCCGAACACCGCTCTCGGCCACCTGGAGCGGGCCTCGGGCCGGATCACCGTCTTCGGCGCGATCCTGCCGCAGGCGATCGAGACGCTGGAGGGCATCGAGACGCCGCACCCGCACGGCCTCGCGTCGTACGCCGTGACGCGCAAGGCGCTGGACGACGCCCGCAACGGCCAGGGCCCGACCCTGATCGAGGCGTTCACCTACCGGATGGGCGCGCACACGACCTCCGACGACCCGACGCGCTACCGGCTGGCCAGCGAGCTGGAGGCGTGGAAGCTCAAGGACCCGCTCGAGCGGATGAAGTCCTTCCTCTACAAGCAGCAGCTGGTCGACAGCGCCTTCTTCGAGCAGCTCGAGGCCGACGCCGACGAGCTGGCGGCGCGCATCCGCAAGGGCTGCCTGGAGATGCCCGACCCCGATCCGCTGTCGATCTTCGACGACGTGTACGACGAGACCACGCCCCTGCTGCAGGAGCAGCGCGACGGCTTCGCGACCTATCTCGAGGGCTTCGCGGACGGGGGGCACGCCTGATGCCGACGATGACGATGGCCAAGGCCCTCAACGAGGGCCTGCGCACGGCCATGGAGAAGGACCCGAAGGTCGTCCTCATGGGCGAGGACATCGGCAAGCTCGGCGGCGTCTTCCGGGTGACCGACGGACTGCAGAAGGACTTCGGCGAGGACCGCGTCTTCGACACCCCGCTCGCCGAGTCGGGCATCGTCGGCACCGCGATCGGGCTTGCGATCCGCGGCTACCGCCCGGTGTGCGAGATCCAGTTCGACGGCTTCATCTACCCGGCGTTCGACCAGATCGTCAGCCAGCTGGCCAAGTTGCACGCGCGCTCCGACGGCGCGACCCGCGTGCCGGTGACGATCCGCGTGCCGTTCGGGGGCGGCATCGGTGCCGTCGAGCACCACAGCGAGAGCCCCGAGGCCTACTTCGCCCACACGGCGGGCCTGAAGGTCGTCAGCTGCTCCAACGCCGTCGACGCCCACTTCATGATCCAGCAGGCCATCGCCAGCGACGACCCCGTGATGGTGTTCGAGCCCAAGCGCCGCTACTGGGAGAAGGCCGACGTCGACCCGTCGATGACGCCGGACCCGCTCTGGAACGCGCGCGTCGTGCGCCCCGGGACCGACCTCACCCTGCTGGCCTACGGCCCGATGGTGAAGACCTGCATGGACGCTGCCACCGCCGCCGAGGACGACGGCCGCAGCCTGGAGGTGGTCGACCTGCGCTCGCTGTCGCCGTTGGACTGGCCGACGGTCCAGGAGTCGGTGCGCCGCACCCGCCGCGCCGTCGTCGTCCACGAGGCGCCGTCCTTCGTCGGCCTGGGCGCGGAGATCGCCGCGCGCCTGTCCGAGGAGCTGTACTACGAGATGGAGGCCCCGGTGCTGCGCGTCGCGGGCTTCGACACCCCCTACCCGCCGTCGCGGGTGGAGGAGGACTACCTGCCGGACCTCGACCGGGTCCTGCACGCCGTCGACCGCAGCCTGGGGTACTGAGATGTCGCGCCTGAAGCAGTTCAAGCTGCCCGACCTCGGCGAGGGGCTCACCGAGGGCGAGATCCTGCAGTGGATGGTCTCGCCCGGCGACGAGGTGAAGCTGAACCAGCCGATCGTCGAGGTCGAGACCGCCAAGGCCGCGGTCGAGGTGCCCTCGCCGTACGCCGGCGTCGTCACGGAGATCCACCACCAGGCCGGCGAGACGGTCGACGTCGGCTCGCCGATCATCACCTTCGACACGGACCCCTCGGCCGGGCCGATGGAGGGCGCCGCGTCCAACGCCGCCGCGGGCGCCGCCGCGAACCCGGTCGAGTCGCGCGCCGTGCGCGACGTGACCGTCGACGGCCCGCTCGCCGAGGTCGAGCAGGAGTACGTGCCGGCCGCGATCGCCGACGCCGTCGAGACCGATGGCGCCTCGCTGGACGAGCCGGC
>JAHWJQ010000295.1 GCA_019348305.1 Actinomycetota bacterium | reverse complement strand
GAGCCGGGAACGCCGCCTTCGCCGCACGGGCAGGGGTTCATGGCCGCCACCAGCAGGAACCGGGCAGGGAAGGTGACGGTGGCCCGGGCCCGTGCCACCCGCACCATCCCCTCCTCCAAGGGCTGGCGCAGGGCGTCGAGGCTCGACGGCGCCATCTCTCCCAGCTCGTCCAGGAACAACACCCCGTTGTGCGCCAGACTGATCTCGCCCGGCCGCATCGACACAGTCCCGCCGCCGACCAGCGACACCATCGACGCGTTGTGGTGGGGGGCGCGGAACGGTGGCTGCTCGATGAGGCCCCGCCCGGGCAGCGGCTGGCCGGCCGCGGAGTGGATGCGGGTGGTCTCGAGGGCCTGGGCGCGGTCGAGAGGTGGGAGCAACCCCGGGAGCCGGCGGGCCAGCATCGTCTTGCCCGAGCCCGGTGGCCCGACCAACAGGAGGTGGTGGCCACCAGCGGCCGCTACCTCGAGAGCCCAGCGCCCCACGCGCTGGCCCCGCACCTCCGCCAGGTCGGGCACCGGGCCCCGACCGCCGGCCGGCGAGGGCTCGGGCGCCTCGGGCGCCGCCGGCCACGGCTCGTCACCCCGGAGCGACTCGACCAGTTGTGCGAGCGATGCCGCCGAGCGCACCTGGTGGCGCCCCACCACGGCCGCCTCCTGGGCGCCAGCGGCGGGGACGACGACCGTAGGGGTGCCGATGGCGTCGACCATCGGCACCATCCCCGCCACCCGCCGCAGCGAGCCGTCGAGGCCGAGCTCACCCACGAAGGCCGCCCCTTCGACGACCTCGGCAGCAAGCGTGCCTTGGGCGACCAGGAGACCGATGGCGATCGGCAGGTCGAGCCCGGCCCCGCCCTTGCGGACGGAGGACGGCGCCAGGTTCACCGTCACCCGGCGCTGCGGCCACGGCAGGCCGCTCGACAACAGCGCGGCCCGCACCCGGTCGCGCGCCTCTCGGCAGGAGGCGTCGGGCAAGCCGACCACGGCGAAGGCGGGAAGACCGTTCGACACGTGGACTTCGACGGTTACGGGACGGCCTTCGACGCCGAGGAGGGTGGCCGAGGGGATGGCGGCGATCACGAGTCAAGCTCCTTGCAGCCAGTAGCAGCAGTGGGACTCCATCGAAGGAGGGCCGGGGACCACGCCGGCCGCTCGAAGCGTGCAGCGGCAAGGTAACGCCTGGGTGGGACAGCCGGTTGGGGCGAGAATGGGAGCCGTGGGCTTCAACCCGTTGCGTCAACAGAAGCGTCGCCCGTCCGACTACGTCATGGTCGCGGCCGCGTTCGTCGCCATCGCGCTGCTCTTGGCATGGGCCCTGCTCCCGAGGTAGGTGAGGGCGAGGCGTTCGAGGTGCGCCCCGTCCAGCCCTACGAGGCCCGCAAGACCTATCTCTGCCCGGGGTGCAACCACGACATCGCGGTGGGGACGGGGCACCTCGTGGTGGTGCCGACGGACGCGCCCGACCTGCGAAGGCACTGGCACCGGCCCTGTTGGGAGCACCGGGGCCGCCGCCGCCCCGGACGCTCGTCCTAGTTCCTAGGCTGATTGCATGAGCTACGCCGGCGTTCCTGAGGTGACCCCCGCCGAAGCTGTCGCCCGCGTCGGGCAAGGTGCCGTCCTCGTCGACGTGCGGGAGGACGACGAGTGGCGGGCCGGCCATGCCCCCGGCGCCCGCCACATGCCCCTGAGCAGGCTGCAGCAGGAGTACCAGAGCCTCGCCCCGGACCTCACCATCATCGCCGTCTGCCGGGTGGGCGGGCGCTCCGCCCAGGCCACTCTCGCGCTGCGGGGCGCCGGCTACGACGTCGTCAACCTCGCCGGGGGGATGCAGTCGTGGGCCGCCGCCGGCCAGCCCGTGGTGACTGACGAGGGCGGGGCAGGCACCGTCGTCTAGCGCAGGGACCGACGGGTCAGAAGGCCGCCTCCACCACCTCGATGGCCTTGGGCCCCAGCACCGACGCCACGTCGAAGCGGATCTCCCGTGCCGGGCGGGGAGCCTCGAACTCCAGCCACCGAGCCGCCAGGCGACGAAGGCGCATCTGCTTGTCGCGGGTGACGGCCTCGAGCGGAGAACCGAAGGCGGTACTGGTGCGGGTCTTCACCTCGCAGAAGACGTAGGTGCCAGCGGTGCGGACGATGAGGTCGATCTCGCCCTCGCGACACCGCCAGTTGCGGGCCACGATCTCATAACCGCGGTCCTCGTACCATGCCGCGACCAACTCCTCCCCCCTGGCCCCCAAAGCACGGCGGGCGCTCGTCACCGCCGGCGGACCACGAAGCGGCCGCAGGGGACCATCAGATCTCCTTCTCGGGCAGCTCCTCGACGTTCACGTCCTTGAACGTGACCACCGTCACATTGCTCACGAACCGGGCCGGCCGGTACATGTCCCAGACCCAGGCGTCCTTGAGACGGATCTTGAGATAGGGCCGCCCGCTTTCGTTCTCGGGGTTCATCTCCACTTCGTTGGCCAGGTAGAAGCGCCGCTCGGTCTCCACGACGTACCGGAACATCGGCAGGACGGCTTTGTACTCGTGGTAGAGCTGGAGCTCGATCTCGGTCTCGTACCGCTCGAGGTCCTCGGGTCCGGCCATGGAGCCATGCTACTTGGCCACCTTTCAGTGCCCGCCGGCGACCTACAA
>JAHWJQ010000294.1 GCA_019348305.1 Actinomycetota bacterium | reverse complement strand
CATGACGGCCCCGGCCGGTGACCCGGCCGGGGCGGTCAGGGGAGCGCTACTCCTCGTGCGGCGGGCAGACGATGTCGGAGTTGAAGGTGGCGAACCCACCGGCCGGGTTGTCCACCCACGCCCAGGCGTGCAGGTCGTAGTGGACGGGCATTCCCGGGCCGTGACCGGGCATGGGCCCATCGAAGGGGTGGCCGTAGACCGACGGGCGGTCGGCGTCGGTGCTCGGGTCCTGGTCGTCGTCAACGACGATCCACTCGGCGCCAGCCAGCACCCGGCCGCCATCGGCGGTAGGGACGAACAGCAGGACCTCGGGTCGGCTGGGCTGGAGCTTGTCGTCGAGCAACCCGAAGTTGACGTAGTGGTAACCCATGCCAGGGACACACTCGTCGGTCGGCACGTAGCCGGCAGCGGCCGCCGCCGCCTCGTCGTGGTATTTCTTCGTGAGGGAGCGCACCGCCTGCAGGCCCGCCTCGCCGCTACGGCCTCCGCCGGCGCCGCTCGTGCCCGCCACGGCCAGCAGCCCCGTCGCCAGGGCGCCCACGAACACGGCGGTACGGGCGGTGCGCTGCCTGCGCCGCGGTCGGTTGCTCTCGTTGGTTCCCATGATCTCCTCCCGGTGCTCGTCGAAAGATCCAGGGAGCCTTCACCGAAACGCCCTCCTGGCCTGCGTCGAGCATGGAGGCCGAAATGTCCCGCTGGCCAGGGACGACTGTCCCGTTCGCACCGGGAACTTTCGGACGGCCTCAGGGACGCCGAGCGGCGCCTGAGCCTCACTGCCACGTCAAGCAACGACAAGGAGGTGGGAGCCAAGCGCTGGGATCGTCGCCGGCTTCGTCGGCCTCCGCACCGGCGAGCTGCTCGCCTTGCGTCGACGAGGTCGAACGGTTGATCCGCCAAGCGATCGAGTTCCACATCGAGGAACTTCGGGAGAGTGGCGAACCGGTGCCGCCGCCGACCGCCGTCGGGACGACGATCGTCGAGATGCCATCGGCCTCCTGACGTCGCTCATGGGTGACCGGGCAACTGAACCGCGGGATGGAGGCGGGATGGCGTCCAGGCGAGCGGAGTGAGCCAAGGCGCTGCGCACCCCTCTTGACCAGCACAAACGTCTTGGAGGCGGCGCCGGGAATCGAACCCGGGTACAGGGCTTTGCAGTACCACTGGGGACCCGAAGAAGTCCCTGGTGAGAGCCACTTTTTAGCACGCCGGGGAGCAGAAAGGGAGCGCCCGGGGAGCGGAATGAGGGTCGGTGAGGGACTACAGGGACTGTCATGGTTCTTGCAGTATGGAACGGGCTGTCGGCCGACCTGAGCGGAGGATCGGCCTCAGCCTGTGAGTTCGTCGCTCAGGCCAAGCGCCTCGGCACCCGGGCAATTCACCAATGGTCAAGTCGGGCCGCCGGCGGCGCCGGGCCAGAGCCCTGCGGGCGCCGGCCCCGCCGGCGGCCTTGACCCCGCCTCGGGACCGCGCGAATGCAACAGCGGATAGACCGGCCAGACGGGGGCACGGGAGATGGAGCTCGAGAGAAGCGAAGCAAAGTATGCGGCGGAGTCCTGTCCCGGGCCCGATGGCGTAGCCCGTATTTCCAAATCGGTGCGGCAAGCGGGCATCATCGGCGGGACACGACCGCGAGTGGTACCCGTCAAATATCCGGCATTATGCCGGTAATCCTGTCAAGGGCTGAGCCGGGATTTGCCATGGTCAGTCTCCCTTCGGGGTGCTGTCGATGAGCTGTTGGTAGAGCTGGGCGCGGCCGGCTTGGTGGTGGTCCCGGGCGTGGTCGCGCTGGCGGAGCAGCACCGGCGTGTGGCTGGGATCGGTGGCGTAGTAGGTGCAGGTCTCGCAGATGGTCTCGTAGTGGCAGTCCATCTGCGCCGGGCGCTCGCACCAGCCGTTGCCGAGCAGGCGGTGGTGCTGCTGGCGGAGCCGGCGCATGTTGGGTCCCTCGGCGTCGGCCGGAAGGCGACTGCTGTAGAGGTGGTCGACGCGGGTGGAGACGTCGAAGTACTCCTCGGCCACGGTGCGATCCGCGATGCGGGCGTAGATGAGGGTCATCTCCAGGTTCTTGTGCCCGAGCAGGGCAGCGACGGCCTCGAGACGCATGCCCCGGTTGATGGCCTGGGTAGCAACGGTATGACGGAGACGGTGAGGGTGGACGTGTCCCACCCCGGCCCGCGTGGCCACCCGTTGCACCATCCGGGCCACCCGGTCCCGCCCGACCGGGCCCGACTCGTCGGCCAGGAGGCGGCGGTGGCGGGAGATGTGGGCGGCGTGGTCGGCCTGCCAGGCGGCGATGAGCTCGACCAGGTCGGGGTGCAGGGGGACGTAGCGGTCGTTGCGGAGCTTTCCCACCGGCACGTGCAGCCAGTGGTGCTCGCCGATCTGCACCACCGGGTCGGGCCCCAGGTTGCACAGCTCGCTGGCCCGCATGGCGGTGCGGGCCAACAACAGCACGCACAGCCGCCGCAGCGGGTCGGCCTCGACGGTGGCCTCGTGCATGAACCGGGCCATGGAGGCGTCGTCCAAGAACTTGGGGAGGGGCTCGGGCCTTGGTGGCACGTCGCCGTGGATGACCGGGTTGCGCACCGGCGCGTCGCTGTAGCCCCATTCGATGATGCGGTCGAAGAACACCTTCAACAGCCTCAGCCGTTGGCGGACG
>JAHWJQ010000293.1 GCA_019348305.1 Actinomycetota bacterium | reverse complement strand
ACCGAACCCTGCGCCGCTCCCCGGAGGGAAGCCGCAAGGTCACGTAAGCGCCCTCGCGAGCCGTAAGCTGGGCACTCGTGCCGGCGCTCCGCGCCATCTGAGCGCCCCGCCCCGGCTCGAGCTCAACGTTGTGGATCACGGTACCGACCGGGATCCTGTTCAAAGGCAGCGCATTGCCGACATCCACATCGGCGTCCGGCCCGCTCTCCACGATGCTCCCGACCGTGAGGTTGCGCGGCGCCAGGATGTAGCGCTTCTCGCCGTCGTAGTAGTGCAACAGCGCGATCCGGGCGTTGCGGTTCGGGTCGTACTCGATGGTCGCCACCTTGGCCGGAACACCGTCTTTGTTCCGCCTGAAGTCGACCATGCGGTACTGCTGTTTGTGGCCGCCGCCTTTGTGGCGTGACGTCTTGCGACCGTAGCTGTTGCGGCCACCCGTGCCGGCCTTGGGCGCCAGCAACGACTTCTCCGGCTTGTCCGTCGTGATGTCGGAGAAGTCGGAGACGGTCTGGAAGCGGCGGCCGGCGCTGGTCGGCTTGCGCTTGCGGAGGGGCATGACCGGTCTCCTAGCCTTCGAACAGGTCGATACGGTCACCGTCTTTGAGGGTGACGATCGCTCGCTTGGTGTCGGGACGGGTGCCATAGAACTGCTTGCGGCGCTTGCGCTTCCCCTTGCGGTTCAGCGTGTTGACGTTGGTCACCTCGACGTTGAAGATCGCCTCCACCGCCTGGCGGATCTCGGTCTTGTTGGCCTCGGGGTGCACTACGAAGGTGTAGACGCCGGCGTCGAGGAGGCCGTAGGACTTCTCCGACACCACCGGCTTCAGGATCACGTCTCGGGGATCACGCATCGCGCCCGCCCTCCTGGGCGACGTCTTCCACGCCCACCTGAGGCGCGATGGTGTTGGCCACCTCGCCTTCCGTCGTGACCGGCTCATGGACCGGGGCATCGGTCGGGGCGCCGCCTTGGGAGGCAGCACCGGGCCGTACCGGCAGGGTCGCTCGGGTGAACACGACCCAGTCGCTGCAGAGCACGTCGTAGGCGTTGAGCTCGCCGGCCAGTAGCACGTGGACCTCGGGCAGGTTGCGGAACGCCTTGTGGGCGGTGTCGTCGTCGGGGCTGATGACCAGGAGCACCTTGCCCGAGAAACCGAGGGCGCCGAGGGCGGCCTTGGCGTCCTTGGTCTTGGCCACCGGGAAGTCCCACGCTTCGATCACGCCCACCCGGCCCTCACTGGCCCGGTCGGAGAGGGCGGAGCGAAGGGCGAGCTGGATCATCTTCTTCGGGGTCTTCTGGCGGTAGCTGCGGGGCTTGGGGCCGAGGGCGACACCGCCGCCGGCCCAGTGCGGTGCCCGCGTCGAGCCCTGGCGAGCTCGGCCGGTCCCCTTCTGACGCCAGGGCTTGGCGCCACCACCCCGCACCTCGGCCCGGGTCAGCGTGCTCTGGGTCCCGGAGCGGGCGGCGGCCAGCTGAGCCGTCACCACCTGATGCATGACGGCGACGTTCGGCTCGATCCCGAAGATCGTCTCATCGAGATCGACGGTGCCGGCGCTAGCACCGGTTCGGGTCATCACCTCTACCGACGGCACTACTTGGCACCCCCCTTCACCGCGTTGCGAATCACTACGACGCCGCCGCGGGGGCCGGGGACGGCACCCTTCACCAACAGGAGGTCGCGCTCGGCATCGGCCTGGACGACCTCGAGGTTCAAGGTGGTGACCCGCTCGGCTCCCATGTGGCCCGCCATCCGCGTACCGGGGAAGACCCGTGCCGGCGTGGCGCAGGCACCGATCGAGCCGGGAGCGCGGTGCTTTTTGTGGTTGCCGTGGCTCGCCCCCTGGCCCTTGAAGTTGTGGCGTTTCATGCCGCCCGCGAAGCCCTTGCCCTTGCTGACGGCGGTGACGTCGACCCGCTCCCCCGCAGCCAGCAGGCCTACGCCCAGCTCCTGGCCCACGGCATAGCCGTCGGTGTCGTCGACGCGCAGCTCGACCAGCTTCTTGCCGGGGTCCACCCCGGTCTTGGCGAAGTGCCCGGCCTCCGGCTTCGTCAGCCGCTGGGCCTTCTGGGTCCCGTAGGTGACCTGCAGCGCGGAGTAGCCGTCCCGCTCCGGGGTCTTGACCTGCACGACGCGAGCGGGCGTGACGCGGACGACCGTGACCGGGATGGCGCGGTTCTGGTCGTCCCAGACCTGCGTCATGCCGACTTTCTCGCCGACGATCGCTTTGGATGCCATTGGAGCTCTTTCTTCGCTGCTCGTAGCCGCTAACACACAGACGCTCCGCTCGGGCAACCCGAGCGGAGCTCGTACCTGTTGCGCTGCGAGGTCCCCTCCCACCTGGTGGGCGCTCGCAGACGTCGATTCGAAAAGGTGTCCCGGAAGGACGGTCCATCGTAGCGGGCGAGGCCGGTATCGTCCAACGCCGTGGACGTCACTTCGGTTACGGCGGCGCTGTCATTCGACTGCACACGAAGAACGGCCCACGGTGAGGCTGCGGTGCGCTTTACGACCGACGAGCGGCCTCTGCTGTTCGATCTCCGCCAACGGGTGCTCTCGGCGGCGCTCGATGGCGAACGGGTGGAACCATCGGCGCTGGCTCCCCGGCCCACCGGGGTACGGGAGATCACTCTGCCTCTCGACGAGGGCGACCACGAGTTGTTGCTGAAGTACGAAATCAACACCCC
>JAHWJQ010000292.1 GCA_019348305.1 Actinomycetota bacterium | reverse complement strand
CGCGATCAGGCCAGCGAGCGGGCGGGCGGCCGGGCTCCGCGACCGCACCGGGCCTCGTTTGGACAGCCTCAGCGCCGCATGGCGACGTCGGAGCTGCCCAAACTTCGGCCGGGTCTCTCCTACTTACCGCCTTCCGCCGCCCCGGCGGCCCTTTCCGTGACCCTCGTCCTCGTCATCGTCCTCGTCTTCGCGCTCGTCGGCGTCCTCGTCTTCGCGCTCGTCGGCGTCCTCGTCTTCGCGCTTGTCGGCGTCGTCGACCTCACGGGCTTCACGCTCCTCGGTGGAGGCATCGTCGTCCTCGACCTCAACCCGCTGTTCGCCGGCGTCACGCTCGCTGGGGCCGGACCTGCCGCCCTCCCTGTTCGGGTTGGGCTGTGGGTTCGCCTGCACTCCCGACTGCTCCCGGTTCGGCTCTGGGGTCGCCTGCCCGCCGGCGCCCTCGCGGGCCTCGGACCTCGCCTGTCGGTTCGGCTGTGCGTTGACTCCTTGGTTCACCCGATGCCGCTTGCCGTTGCCGTTGCCGGCATTGGCGTTCCGATCGGCCTGTTCCGCGGTGCCCTCTTCCGACGAGGCGTCGGAGCCCGCAACAGGTTGCTTGCCCACCAGTCCGGGGGGCCCGTAGTGGCAATGGTTGCGGTCGCCGAAGCCCCAACCAGGCTTGCAGGCGGCGTAGACGTACCCTCGCCGGTAGCCGCGACCGCGACCATCTCCGTCATCGCCGTAGCCGTACCGGCCGCCAGGCGGCTCTGCCCCGGCCAGGATGGTGGTGACCCCCAGAGCACCGGCGACGGCACCCCCTACAACGATGCGCACCGCGGTCTGTCGGTTCATCGGATACCCCTTTTTCCCTGGAGGTTCACCCGTCCTTCCGCGCCGGCACCACCGGGAAACCCACTGAACGCCACAAACTTTGCACGAAGGGCGTAAATCAAGGGCCGGAGAGGGAAGAGCTGCCGCTAATGGCCGTCGTCGAGCTCGACAGACCCGACGTCGGCGGCGACGCCGTCACTCTCGTGGAGCGCCGGGCTCGCCCAGCGGCCGCCGCCCTGCTGGTCGCCGCCCTCGCTGTAGCTGCCGCGGTGTGGGCCACCGTCACATCGGTCGTGGCCTTCCCCTACCTCAGCATCGACGTCGACGAGTACATCTACCTGCTGCAGGCGCACACCTTCGGCGCCGGACGGCTCTTCCCTCCCGCCCCCTCCGACCCGGAGGTGGCTCGCTCGATGCTGCCGTTCCTCACGTCTCACTCGGGAGACGTCTTCATCCCCAAGTACTCCCCCGCATGGCCGGGTGTGCTCGCCTTGGTCCGCGAGCTGACGGGCTCCTACCACCCGGCCCAGGCGCTGGTCGCCGCCGGCGTGGTGGTTGTCACCTACCTCCTCGCCCTCGAGTTGGTCCGGGATCGCAAGGCGGCCCTCGTCGCCGCCGCCTTCGTCGTGCTCTCGCCGTTGTTCCTCCTGCAGTCCCCGACCTTCCTCGCCTACCTGCCGAACCTCCTGCTCCTGGAGACGTTCGCCTTCGCGTTCGCCCGGGCGGCGAGGACCGGTAGCCGCGCCACCCTCGCCTTGGCCGGCCTCGTCCTCGGCATCGCCTTCTTCACCCGACCCTTCGACGCACTGATCTTCGCCCTGCCCTTCGGGCTCTGGCTGGTCGTCGCCCGCCGTCGCCTGCCCCGCCGGTTGGGCGCCGATCTCGCCGTGCTGGGCCTGGGCGCCCTGCCTGGCCTCGCCGCCACGCTCGCGTTCTTCTACGCCGCCACCGGCCACCCACTGCGCTCACCGTTCTTCGTGGACAAGCACGACACCTTCGGCTTCGGTGCTCGCCGCGTCCATCCGGAGGAGCCGCTCACCGACTACGGCGCCCCCGAGGCGCTCCAAGGGGTAGTCGCTCACTGGTCGCTGCTCAGCTTCTGGTGCTTCGGAGGCCTCGTCCTGATCGGGCTCGCCCTGTTCGCACTGCGGCGCCGGACATCGGCCCTCGAGCCGTGGTTTGCCCTCGTGGCCGTCACCGTACCGGCCGGCTATGTCATGTTCTGGGGCAGCTACCTCATGACGATGCTGGACGGGCCCTGGCGGATCGGTCCCTTCTACTACCTTCCAATCCTGGTGCCCCTGGCCGTGCTGGGGGCCAAGGGCTTCGTCCGGTTCTGGACCTGGGACCGCCTCGTCGCCGGGTTGGCCTTCGTCGGGATGCTCGCGGTCAGCGGCTCGGTTGCCGTGCGGGCCCTCGACCATCAGATCCGCCGCACAGAAGACGTCCGCCGGCTCCAGGCGCCCATCGAAGCAGCGACGTTGAACCAAGCGACCGTATTCGTCCCCGGACAGCGGCTGTTGACGCTCATGCCCGAGACGCGCAATGTCTCGCTCGATCAGCCCGTGCTCTGGGCAGTCGACCGCGGCAACGTCGCCAACCTGCGGGTGCTGGACGCGTTCCCGGGCCGCACGGCCTACCTGCTCGAAGGCGGCGACACCCCAGAGCTGCGAGCGCTGGCCCCGCAGCGGGGCGATCGGATCCCCCTGCGAGTCCTCACCGACACGCCCGCCGCGACATCGGCAGTGGTGGAGCTGTTCTGGCGGAGCGAGCGCTACACATTGCCGGTGGCCGGGCGGGCCGAGCTGTCCCTCACCCTCACCGCGCAGGGCACCGAGGGGATGCCGTCGGAAGCGACCCGCGACTTGGTCGTCGGGGACACGGGCGACCTC
>JAHWJQ010000291.1 GCA_019348305.1 Actinomycetota bacterium | reverse complement strand
TGCCGCCCGGGCACCAGGGCCTGGCGTACGGCGCCAAGCAGGCGGCCATCCCGGTCAGCACCCTGCTCGGCGGCCTGGCGGTGCCCCTGCTGGCGCTGCCGTTCGGCTGGCGCACCGTCTTCCTCGTCGCCGGCGGTCTCGGCCTGCTCGCCGCTGCGGGGGTCCCCCGCCGCCCCCCGCCACCTCCCGCGTCCGCAGCGGCCACGCCGTCGCCGGCCGCGGGACCGTACCGGCTCGCTCCTCTGCTCGTCCTGAGCGCAGGGCTGCTGCTGGCGGCAGGGACCGGCAACGCCCTCGGGACCTTCTTCGTGGCCGCCGCGGTGGCGGCCGGCGACGTAGGCGGTGGAGACGGCGATGAGATGCGCGCCGGTGCCGGCCAACACCTGGGCCACGCGAGCGGCGCCGAGAAGGTTGACCTCGACCGCTGCGTCCAGCGGGGAGTCGAACGAGACGCTGGCCGCTGAGTGGATGGCAACCGAGCACTGAGCGAGTGCCGCCCGGCCCGCATCGTCGAGGCCCAACCCGTCCACCGCCACGTCGCCGGCGACGGCGGTCACGCGGGCGGCGACGTTGTCGTCGAAGCCGGCACCCCACTCGCGGCGGAGCCGGTCGAAGCAGTCGTTGCGGAAGATCTCCCGGCGTACCCGGTCGGCGGCACCACGGCGGCCCGCCCGCACCACCAGCACGAGACGGCAGTCGGGCACCGACCGCAGGAGCCGCTCCACCAAGGCGGTGCCCAAGAACCCGGTGGCGCCGGTCACCGCGATGCGCTTCCCGGCCAGGGCCTCCCGGATCATCAGCGGGAAGTTCTAGCAGCCCGCTCTACCATTTGGTAAGTGAGCCCCGCGAGCACCGCCGACCGCATCCTCGACGGAGCCCTCGCCTCCTTCGGCACGAAGGGCTACGAGGGCACCTCGCTCGACGTCCTGGCCGCGGGGCTGGGGCTGCGGAAGCAGTCGATCCTCTACCACTTCTCCTCGAAGGAGGCCCTGCTGGCAAGCGTGATCGACCGCAGCGCGATCGAGCTCAGCCGGGCGCTGGAGGAGTCCCTGCGGGCGAGCCACGACGACGCGTGGCGCCGCATCGAGGCGGTGGTGCGCAGCGTCTTCCGCCTCGCCGCCCGCCGCCCGGAGCTGCTCGGCCTGGTGCGAGAGGTGACCCGGCTGGGGCCGCCAGCAGCAAGCCGTCTCACCGCCGCCCTCGACCCCCTTGTTGCTCGTGCTACTGGCTTCCTCGAAGCCGAGATGGACGCCGGCAGCCTCCGCCGCCAGGAGCCCCGCCTGTTGTTGCTGTCGGCCTACTCCGCTGTGATCGGCGTCGCCACCGAGGTCGAGGTGCTGCGGGCGTTGGGATACGACCCGACGGTTCGTTCGCTCGTGCGCCGCCGGCGGGAGCTGTTGTCGTTCCTGCGCTCGGCGCTCATGGCCGCACCGGGCGACGGGCCCGCCGGCGCCCCCCCGAGCTGAACAGTCAGGGCTTGCGCCACCACGGCCGGACGACGGCCCTCGACTGAGCGGGGTCCTCGGGGTCCAAGTCGAGCGCCAGGGGATCGTCGTTGCCGGCGCCGCTGTCATCGGCCTCCCGGATGATCTCCGCCGGCTTTCGCTCCCGCCCTTCGAGCATGTCCTGGACGACGCCCAGCATCCCGGCCAGCACCACCGAGGCGCCGCGCCGCTTCTTCCTGGGCGGCTCCTCCACGGCCTGCGACCCTACCCCCCGCTACCTCCTACCCCCCGCCTTCCCCGCTCGTTCTGGGGTGCGGGAGGTGGCGTGCGCGAACCTAGGAGCCGTGCGCGAGGACGGCCTGATCTACGAACTGCTCCGGGAGCTGAACCTGAGCGAGCTCACCGCTCGGACCGCGCAGTTCCTCCTGGTGCGGCCTCTGCGGGTGCTGTTCGTGGTCATCGCCGCCATGGTCGTATCCCGCCTGGCGGTGCGGTCGATCCGCCGGGCCGTTCGGTCCTTCGCCAGCCGCGCCCCGCTGGCGGCGAGGTCGGCGCGAGCCGAGCAGCGGGCCTCGACCCTGGGCGACGTCCTCGCCAGCCTGGTGCGGGCGGTGGTGTGGGGGGTCGCGGTGCTGGTGATCCTCGACGAGTTCGGCATCAATCTCGCCCCGCTGTTGGCCGGCGCCGGGATTGCCGGCGTGGCCATCGGCTTCGGCGCGCAGAGCCTGGTCAAAGACGTGCTCTCCGGCATGTTCATCCTCCTCGAGGACCAGTACGGCGTGGGCGACGTCATCACCATCACCGAGCGCGTCACCGGCACCGTCGAGGATCTCACCGTCCGGGTCACGCGCCTGCGGGGCGCCGACGGGACGGTCTGGTTCGTCCCCAACGGCGAGATCCGCCAGGTCGGCAACTCCTCGATGGAGTGGAGCCGAGCGGTCGTCGACGTGCTCGTGTCCTACGACGCGGACCTCGACCTCGTCCGCCGGGCCATGAAGGAGGAGGCCGACGCCTTTGCCGCCGAGGAGGAGTGGGCCCCGCAGGTGCTGGAGGAGCCCGAGATGCTCGGCGTCCAGGCGACCGACGTCGACGCGGTGACGCTGCGGCTGATGGTCAAGACGGCACCGCGCCAGCAGTACGCCGTAGCCCGAGAGCTGCGGGCCCGGATCAACGAGCGCCTGCGCCGCGAGGGCATCCGCCGGCCCGGTCAGGGAGCTTTCGTCACCGCCACCGGGCTCGACCGGGCGACCCCCACTCCGCCGTCCG
>JAHWJQ010000290.1 GCA_019348305.1 Actinomycetota bacterium | reverse complement strand
CCATCAGCTCGTCGAGCTCGAGCAGCTCGATGCCCAGCTGGCGGGCCCGCTCCGGTGCCATCCACGGGTCCCACGCCACCAGCCGCATCCCGAAGGCGTGCGCCCGCTGCGCCACCAGGGTCCCGATGCGCCCGAGGCCGAGGACACCGAGGGTCTTGCCGTGGAGCTCGACGCCCTCCCACCGCGACCGCTCCCACTTGCCGCCCTTCAAGGCGGCGTGGGCCTGGGGGATGTTGCGGGCCTGGGCCAGCAGCAACGCCAGCGCGTGCTCGGCAGTGGACAGGCTGTTCGACCCGGGAGCGTTCACCACCATCACGCCGCGGCGGGTGGCGGCCCCGGTGTCGACGTTGTCGACGCCCACGCCGGCCCGGCCCACGACGACGAGGTCGCGCCCCGCCTCGATCACCTCGGCCGTCACCTTGGTGGCCGAGCGGATGATGAGGGCGTGGGCGCCGCCCACCGCCTCCAGCAGTTGCTCGGGAGACAGGTCGAGCTGGACATCGACGTCGTGGCCTGCCGCCCGCATGGCGTCGAGGCCGGCGTCGGCGAGGGGCTCGGTGACGAGGATGCGTCCCATCCGGCCATCCTCGCGCGACCCGCGGCGCGACCTTCAGCTAGAGGAAGCCCTTCTCCGGCCCCTGGTCCTTGAACGAGCTGGTGAAAAGGGCCACCGCCTCGGGATCGAGCTCGCGGCACACGAGGCGACGGTGCCAGGCGGTGACGGCGGCCTCGCCCTCGAGCGAGGCGCGGGGGGCGACGATGAGCTCGCGGCCGAAGCGGTCGCTCAGCTTCTCGAGCTCCTGGCGGTCCTCAGCGCTGAGGTCGGGGCGGTACCAGAGCACGACGAAGCCGTGCTCCATGGCGTGGACCAGCTTGCCGTCGCTCGGCACGTTCTCAGGGTTGTAGAACCCGGGCGGGGCGGCGGACGGTTCGTGGGCACCGCCGGCCGGCGGGTCAACGGTGTAGGTGGGCAACGGGATGTGCTCGGACTGGGTGCGGGCAGTGCCGTCGAACTTGGTGTCGTAGGCGCAGTCACCGGGGCCGGAGGTGAGGTCGGCGACGAGGCTGCGGTCCTGGTTCTGCGAGCTGGCGCCGGCATAGACGGCGGCCCCGATGGCGGCCAGCACGGCGCCGCCCACCGCCAGGCGAAGGTAGAGGCCCCGGCGCTGCCGTTGCCGGCGGGCGGCCTCGAGGCGCTCGGAGCGTGTGGCGCCGCCCGCCTTGGGCGATCCCGTCTTGGCCGTTCGAGCGGGCTGCGACTTGGCCGCCTTGGCCGACTTGTTCGCCTTGTTCGTCTTGGCCGGGGTCTTGCCCGTGCTCTTTCCCTTGGCCCGGTTGGCCGGTGGTTTCGGTTGCGCCATGCGCTCAGCCGGCGAGGAACTTGGTGAGCCGGTTGAGGCCCTCGACCAGGTCGTCGTCGCCCAGCGCGTAGGAGAGGCGGGCGTAGCCGGGCGCACCGAAGGCCTCCCCCGGCACGATCGCCACCTTCGCCTCCTCGAGGATCAACGCCGCCAGCTCCAGCGTGGTCTGCGCCACCCGCCCCTGCAGTTCACGGCCGAGGCAGCCCTCGAGGGAGGGGAAGCAGTAGAAGGCACCGTCGGGCTCGATGCAGGTGACTCCGGGGATCTGCTGGAGCATCGCCAGCATCGTCTGGCGCCGGCGGTCGAAGGCCTCCCGCATGACGTGGACCGCCTCGAGGCCTCCGCTCAGGGCGGCCAGGGCAGCCCGCTGGCTGACGTTGGCCACGTTGGAGGTGGCGTGGGACTGGAGGTTGCCGGCGGCCTTGACGGCGTCTGGGGGGCCCAGCATCCAGCCGACCCGCCAGCCGGTCATGGCGTAGGTCTTGGCCACGCCGTTGACCACGAGGCAGGTGTCGGCCAGCCCGGGCACGACCACCGGCATCGAGTGGTTGGTGGCCGATCCGTAGACGAGGTGTTCGTAGATCTCGTCGGTGATCACCCACACGCCCCGCTCGACCGCCCATTCCCCGATGGCGCCCATCTCGTCGCGGGTGTACACCGCCCCTGTGGGGTTGGAGGGCGACACGAACATGAGCGCCTTGGTGCGCTCGGTGCGGGCAGCCTCGAGCTGGTCGACGGTCACCTTGAACCCGCTCGATTCGTCGGTGGGCAGCTCCACCGTCACCCCGCCGGCCAGGGCGATGGCCTCGGGGTAGGTCGTCCAGTAGGGCGCGGGAAGCAGCACCTCGTCGCCGGTGTCGACCAGAGTGGCCAGCGCGTTGTATACCGCGTGCTTGCCCCCGTTGGTCACCAGCACCTGCCCCGGCTCGACGACCAAGCCGGTGTCGCGGGCGGTCTTGTCGGCGATGGCCTTGCGCAGCTCGGGTAGCCCCGGGGTCGGGGTGTACTTGTGGTTCTTCGCGTCGCGGCAGGCGGCGGCGGCCGCCTCGACGACGTAGTCGGGAGTGGGGAAATCGGGCTCGCCGGCGCCGAAGCTGACGACGTCCTCGCCGGCGGCCTTCAGTGCCTTTGCCTTCGTGTCGACCGCGATGGTCGCGGACTCGGCGATTGCACCAATGCGGCGGGACAGGCGATCCATGGCTGCCATGCTTGCACAGTGACCACTCCTGCCCCCCCTGACATCGCCATCCCGCCCGACCTGCTCCCGGGCGACGGTCGCTTCGGTTCCGGCCCGTCGAAGGTGCGGCCCGAGGCGGTGGAACGGCTGGCCGCAGTGGCGGGCTCGTGGATGGGGACCAGCC
>JAHWJQ010000028.1 GCA_019348305.1 Actinomycetota bacterium | reverse complement strand
CATCATCGCAACTCGTCACCCAGCCGTTGTTTGCGATGGTGGGTGACGATCAGCGCCTGGCCCGCCTTGAGCTCCTCGCGGTAGACCGTCTCCGGCTCCGAGCCCGACAGCCGCCGGATGAGCCGGAGCGTTCCCGCCACGGCGAGGATGGCCATCCACGGGCGACTCCCGCCGAGCAGACCGCGGCGAATGGCCGCCGCCCAGAGGTAGGCGCCCACTCAGACCCGTCGGATCTCGACGACGGTGGAGCGCTTCTTGCCCTTGCGCCGGCCAAGCAGGTACACCGCCCCCAACAGGGCCACACCGGCGACGACGGCGATGGCCATCCCCGTCGGCTTGGCTGCGGTGGCCGTGGTGTCGACCTCGCCGCGGATCTCCCGCAGCTTGGCCTCGATGTCGGCCCGGCTGACCCGGGGCGGGCTCATGTCCGCGCCGTCTTGCGACGCTTCGCCGCGCCCACGGCCCGCAGCGCCATCACCAAGACGATGGCGCACACGACCACCGTCACCAGGTACGGCGCGAACGACAGGTTCCCGTCGAAGGCGTCACCGGTTTCGGTCTGCAGCGCCCGAAGGAGCGCGAGCACCAACAGGATCAGCCCGTTGGCCAGCACCATCGCACCAGCTACCCCCCACCCAATGAAGCGGCCGAGGCTCTTGATCGGCTCGATCGTCTCCTGCTTGGCGTAGGTGACGACGAGGTCCTTGAACTCGACGGCGAGGGTCGGGAGGCCCTTCGGCTTCGACGATTCCAGCAAATGGGTCTCCTACCGGTTGAGGACGGATCTTCCTATCCCGCCGCCAGACACTGCGCAAGCACCCGGCGCACCTGTCCCCTCGACCGTCACCTCGCCGGCCGCGGTCGCTCGGGGCGGAGGGCGTCGGGCGGGGGCGCCTTCGGGTACTGGCTCAAGACGGCCCCGACCTGCTCCTGGAGCACCCGGCCGGTGGCGGTCTTGTCGGGGAGGTCGTTGGCCAGGAGGGCGAACTCCAGCTTGCGCGACTGCTGGGCGTCCACGAAGCCGACCAGGCCGGCCACGAAGTTGAGCGAGCCGGTCTTGGCCCGGAGCCGGCCCTCAGCCGGGTTCCCCTTGAACCGGGTGGCGAGGGTGCCGGTCTGGCCGGCGACGGCGAGGCCGGCGGCCACGGGGCCTTCCGGCCCCGCCAGGTCCAGTGCCTCCATGAGCACCGAGCAGGAGAGCCGGTCGGAGACATCGAGGCCGGAGCCGTCCACCGCGGCGTAGCCGTCCGCCGGCAGACCGGCCTCGGCCACCGTGGCGCGAACGACATTGACGCCCTCGTCCCACGAGCCGCCGGCGCCGAACCTGCGGCCGAGCTCCTTGGTCAGCATCTCCGCGGTCAGGTTGTCGCTCTCTCGCAGCATCTGGCCCACGATCTCGGGCAACGGGGGCGACCCGATCGAGGCCACCGGCTTCGCCTCCGCTGGGGCCACCGACTGCCCGGGGGCCCCCACCACCAAGCCTCGGGCCCGCAGGAGCTCGGTCAGGGTGGCGGCGCCGTGGAGGGCGGGGGCGTCGGTGGCGACGGTCTTGAGCGGGCGGTACTGCACGAAGTTGTCGTTGACGACCAGAGCAGAGACGGGGCCGCTTTCGTTCTCGGTGATGTACACGGGCTTCCAGCTGGGCACGTAGCGGACCGTGTCGTAGCGACTCTCGTCGCCATGGATCCCGCCCCGGATCTCGCGTACGCCGGCGGCGACGACGGCATCGGCGAGTGCGTCGAGAGAGGTGAACACCTGAGGCTGGTTCCGGAAGCTGGCGGCGTAGGCCTGGGTCGACAGGAGCGGGTCGCCCGCCCCCACCAGCCACATCGGACCTTCCACCACCCCTCCGGTCACCGCCCGAGCCCGCAGCTCGGTCACGAAACGGAAGTCTGAGCCCAGCCGGCGAAGGGCAGCCATGCCGGTGAGGACCTTCAGCGTCGACGCCGGGATCAACCGCTGGTCGGCTCGTCGCTCGTAGATGGCGCTGTCGCCCTCCTCCACACTCAGACAGGACGACTGGCGGGCCCCACCGAGGGATCGGTTCTCGAACACGGCATCGAGGTCGGCATGGAGCCGGGCGAGGCCCACCGTGCGGCTGACGAGCCCCGGCACCCGACGGGCCGACAGCACTGGAGTGGCCAGGCGCAGCCCGTTTTCCGGTTCGGCCACCTGCGGCGACAGGCCGGCGGCCGCGGCGAGGGCCAGGGCCGAGGAGGACACCATCGTCAATGCCAGCAGCGCGGGCACCACCCAGCGACGCACGGGCGCCCAGGGTAGAGGCGCTTAGTCCCGTGGAGTGAGCAGGTACGTCGAACTGGCGCGAGCCAGGACCCGCCCTGCCTCGTCGACCACCTCGGCCTCGACGAAGGCGACCCTCGAGCCTCCCGCCACCACCGAGGCAGTACAGGTGAGGTCGCCGCCAAGCGTAGCGGGGCGCAGGAAGCTCACCTTGATGTCGGTGTTGGCGCAGAAGACCTTCCGCTCGGCGGCGAAGGTGACCGTGGCCGCCCCCATGGCCGAATCAGCGAAAGCGGCGAGAAAGCCGCCCTGGATGACGCCCACCGGATTGGCGAAGCGTTCGTCGGCCTTCATGCGCCAGACGGTGTGACCCGGCTCGGACTTGTCTATGCACACCATCCCGAGGGTGAGGTCGCACGGAGGCGGGACCTGCACCCGCCGGTCGACGGAGGGCACTGCGGCCTCAGGGAGCGCTGTCGTTGGAGGAGGGGGCGCTGTCGGGGGGACCAGCCGGATCGAGAGCGGCCCGGAAGAACGAACGCACGTGCTCCAGGCGCTCCTCGAGCGCCTCCGGGGACAGGGGGTCCCGACCCAGGAGCGCCTCCAGGAACGGCAGGTCCGAGAAGTAGGTGAGGAGAGCGCCGTAGCCGGTGAGGATGAGCTGTTCGGGGTCGTGACGCCGGAAGCGGCCCGCCGCCATCTCCTTTTCGAAGAACCCGCACGCCCGGTCCACCAGGGGCTTGAGGGCCGAGCCGAGGTTCACCCCGAGATGCAGCCCGCCGCCCTCGAGCGCCTCGCGACGCACCATCCGGACGAAGTCGGGGTTCTCGCGGAAGAAGGTGAAGGCCGCCCGCAGCACCCGGTCGACCTGGGCCCAACCGTCGCGGGGATCCTCGATGGCCTCTTGCACCCGGCCGAACCAGTCGCTGATGTACCCGTGGAAGACCTCACGGTAGAGGGCTTCTTTGGAAGGGAAGTGGTGCAGCACGCTGGGCCGGCGGATGCCCACCCGCGCCGCGATGTCGTTGAGGGAGGTCCCTTCGTAGCCCTGCTCGGCAAACAGACGTAGGGCCTCGTCCAGAATGGCCTGGCGGGTCGGGGGGGTTGTTCCGGTCACCGCCATGTGGCCACCAGGGTACCGGCCCCGGCCATCCTGATCCCTGCCGTGGCCTACCTACCGGTAGGTAGGCGATGCTACCGTAGGTGATGCACCTGCTCCGGGCTGTCGTGGTTGCGCTGGTCGTGTGCCAGTTCGCCACCCTCCTCACCACGGTCTATCTCCACCGCGCCCTGTCCCACCGGGCCCTGACGCTGCACCCGGCCGTGGTGGCGACGGTGCGGGTGCTGCTGTGGGTCACTACCGGCATCCGGCCCCGGCAGTGGGTCGCGGTGCACCGTAAGCACCACGCCTACACCGACGTGGAGGGTGATCCCCACTCACCGCTGCTCCACGGGTTCGCCGCCGTCCAGTTCGGCAACGTCGCCCTCTACCGGCGGGCTCTGCGAGACGGCACCCTCGTCCAGCGCTACGCCCGGGACCTCCCCGCCGACCGGTGGGACCGCCTCCTGTTCGACCACGCCGTGATCGGGCTGACCATCGGGATCACGGGGCTGTGCCTCGTTCTCGGGCTCTGGGCCGGGCTGCTCGCTGCCGGGCTGCACACGGTGTCGTACCTGCTCCTCAACGCCGCCATCAACGCCATCGGCCACGCCTTCGGGCGCCAGCCCCACCCCAACCGCGCCCGCAACAACCAGTGGTTGGCCTGGATCACCTCCGGTGAGGGGCTGCACAACAACCACCACGCCGCTCCGACCTCTGCCCGCCTGGCGCTCGCCCCCGGCGAGATCGACCCCGGCTGGTGGGTCATCCGCCTCCTGGTCCGCCGCGGCTGGGCCACCGTCCGCCTGGACGAAGCCCGGGTCAAAGAACGCCTAGCGAGCTAACCCAGGCGGAGAGGCACCGACCCCCTGCGCTAACGACGGCCCGGGCAGGGTAGGGCTCCGACGTAGGAGGGGCCGCACAGAGGCAATACGGTAAGGACCGGCCATACGGCCGGGGGCGGGGCAGGGGCCCCCGCCCTCCGGAGTCCTCGGACCACGAAAGGACGGTCCGATTTCGCGAGGCGCCGACGTGCAAGAGTCTTCTAGGGCGAAATCGGACCGTCCTTTCTCAGGTCCGAGGAGAGCGGGGTTGGGGCCCCGCTCGGGAAGGAAGACATGGACATCATCTCGGCGACGTTCGTGGAGAGCATCGACGTGCGCCAGGCGGCGGGGGGAGGGCCGACCCGGATCGACCTCCTCGGGGTGATGTTCTCCATCGCCGCCCCGTCGCCGCCGCCGGTGACGCTGGCGCCCCACCTCGTCGTGCTGGTGCGCTGCCGGCCCTCCGAACCGGGCTTCGCCGCCCTCGAGGTCATCTTCCGCGACGAGGCGGGCGAGCAGGTGGCCAAGAGCGTGATGCCGTTCCAGGTGGAGCCGGGGAAGTTCAGCTACCGCCTGGTCAAAGGCGACCTGACCTATGAGACGTACAGCACCATCGAGGCCCACTGCAACATCGACGGCGGCCCGGTCACGGTGGTGCCGCTCACGTTGGTGCCTTCCGCCGGCTGATGCCCTTCGCCGCCGCACTCTCCGAGCATCCCGACACCGCCGCGGCGGCCGGTGAAGTAGCCGGCGAGGTGCTCGAGGCGCTGGGTGACGGAACCGACCTCGCGCTGTTGTTCGTGACCTCGGTCCATGCCCGCGCCCTGGGAGAGGTCGCTCAGGTCGTGCGCCGCACCCTGGCCCCCTCGACCGTGGTCGGCTGTGCCGCCGTGTCGGTCCTGGGCAACGCCCGAGAGGTGGAGGAGGCGCCGGCGATCTCGCTGTGGAGCGGCTCGGTGGGAGCCGTCGAGCCCGTACGGCTTGTCCCCGGCCAGCCCATCGCCGATCCGCCGTTCCCTCCTTCGGCGCTGCTCCTGCTGGGCGACCCGTTCACCTTCCCCGCCGAAGCGGTCTTCGACGAGGTCTCCCGGCGCTGGCCGGGGCTCCCGGTGGTGGGAGGCATGGCGTCGGCGGCGCGCCAACCGGGGGGCAGCCGGCTGCTGCTCGACGGGGAGATCCACAACGCCGGCGCGGTGGGAGCGTTCCTGGGACCCGACGTCGTCGTGGAGACGGTGGTGAGCCAGGGCTGTCGGCCCATCGGCCGCCCGTATGCCGTCACCCGGGCCGAGGACAACATCGTGCGCGAGCTGGCCGGCAGGCCCCCGGTCGAGCGGCTGGTCGACATCGCCCAGAACGAGCTCACTGAGTCCGAGGTGCGCATCCTCAACCATGGAGGGCTCCACGTCGGACGGGTCATCGACGAGCACAAGACCGACTTCACCCGCGGCGATTTCCTGGTGCGCAACCTCGTCGGCGCCGACCAGCGGGAGGGCTGGATCGCCATCGGCGACAGCGTCGAGGTCGGGACCACCCTGCAGTACCACCTGCGCGATGCCGACAGCGCCGACGACGACCTGCGGGCCATGCTGACCGGCCGTAGCGCCGACAGCGCGCTGGTCTTCACGTGCAACGGCCGGGGCACCCACCTGTTCGGCCAGGCCGACCACGACGCCAAGGTGCTGGCCGAGTACCTGGGGGCACCGCCGGCGTGGCCGGCTTCTTCGCCGGCGGTGAGCTCGGCCCGGTCGCCGGGCGCAACCACCTGCACGGCTTCACCGCCTCCGTGGCCCTGCTCCGGGCTGCGAAGTAGGGTCAGGACCATGACTTCCGCCGAAGAGCTCAAAGAGCTTGGCCAGCAGCTGCGCGTCGACTCCGTCCGCTCGGCAGGAGCAGCCAACTCTGGCCATCCCACGTCGTCCATGTCGGCCGCCGACATCATCGCCGTGCTGGCCGCCAACCACCTCCGTTACGACTTCGACGACCCGGAGAACCCCAACAACGACCACCTGATCTTCTCCAAGGGCCATGCCTCGCCGCTGCTCTACGCGCTCTACAAGCTCTGCGGTGCCATCAGTGACGACGAGATGCTGACCTTTCGGCAGCTGGGGAGCCGCATCGAGGGCCATCCGACGCCGGCGCTTCCGTGGGTTGACGTGGCCACGGGCTCGCTCGGGCAGGGACTGCCGATCGGGGTGGGCGTGGCCATGGCCGGGAAGCTCCTCGACCGCCTTCCGTACCGGGTGTGGGTGCTGTGCGGCGACAGCGAGATGGCCGAAGGCTCCATGTGGGAGGCCTTCGAAGCGGCGTCATACCGCAACCTCGACAACCTCACTGCCATCATCGACGTCAACCGTCTGGGGCAACGAGGCGAGACGATGCACGGATGGGATCTCGGCGCCTACTCGGCCAGAGCCGCCGGCTTCGGCTGGCACGTGATCGAACTCGACGGCCACGACGTCGAAGCCATCGATGCGGCTTTGACCGAGGCCAAGGAGACCAAGGGCCGCCCGACGGTGCTGGTGGCTCGCACCATGAAGGGCAGGGGCGTCTCGTCGGTGCAGGACAAAGACGATGCCCACGGCAAGCCCGTTCCCGATGTCGAGGCCTCCGTGGCCGAACTGGGCGGCATCCGCGACCTGCAGATCAAGGTGACGGGCCCCGAGGCCGCCGGTGAGTCGCAGCGGGCCGAGGCGGGAACGCTCGAGCTGCCCACCTGGGAGCTGGGGGAGAAGGTGGCGACCCGCAAGGCCTACGGGCTCGCGCTGGCGGCTCTCGGAGCCGCCCGTCCGGACGTGGTGGCCCTCGACGGCGAGGTGTCGAACTCCACCTACGCCGAGGACTTCAAGAAGGACCACCCCGACCGCTTCTTCGAGATGTTCATCGCCGAGCAGCAGCTGGTGGCTGCCGCCGTCGGGATGCAGGTACGGAACTACCGGCCCTTCGCCTCGAGCTTCGCCGCCTTCCTCTCCCGGGCCTACGACTTCGTCCGGATGGCGGCGGTGAGCCGGGCCAACATCTCGCTGTGCGGCTCCCATGCCGGCGTCTCCATCGGCGAGGACGGCCCGTCGCAGATGGCGCTGGAGGACCTGGCGTCGTTCCGCGCCGTGCACGGCAGCACCGTGCTCTACCCCTGTGACGCCAACCAGACGGCGGCGCTGGTGGCGCTCATGGCCGACCTGCCCGGCATCTCGTTCCTGCGCACCACCCGGGCCAACACCCCGGTCATCTACGAACCGGGCGACAGCTTCGAGGTCGGGGGCAGCAAGGTGCTGCGCTCCTCGGACAACGATGCCGTCACGGTGGTGGGGGGCGGCATCACCGTGCCCGAGGCCATCAAGGCAGCCGACGCGCTGGCCAGCGACGGGATCAACGTCCGGGTCATCGACCTCTATTCGGTCAAGCCCGTCGACCAGGCCACCTTGCGGGAAGCCGCCTCGGCCACGGGAGGGCGGGTGGTGACCGTCGAGGACCACTACCCCGAAGGCGGCATCGGCGACGCCGTGCTCGACGCCCTGGCCGGCGCCGGCATCCCCCTGCGCCTCACCAAGCTGGCCGTGCGCGAGCTGCCCGGTTCCGGCAAGCCCGAAGAGCTGCTGGCCGGCGCCCAGATCGACGCCGACGCCATCGTCAAGGCGGTAACAGAGCTGGCACAGTCCTGAGGCGGGCGAGTCTGGCTGGGTAGGGTCCAGCCCATGACCCGTCTCCACGACCTGTGCGACCAGCAGGGCCAGAGCCCCTGGATCGACAACCTCACCCGCATGAGCCTGCGCTCCGGTCATCTCGCCCGCTTGGTCGACGACGGCATCCGGGGGGTCACCTCCAACCCCACCATCTTCCAGAAAGCCATCGCCGGCTCCGACGACTACGACGAGCAGTTCCGGTCGTTGCTGCGGACGCGCTCGGTGGAGGACGCCTACTGGGAGATGGTGTTCGACGACATCGCCCAGGCTCTGGCCGTGCTCCGGCCCGTCCATGACTCGAGCGCCGGCGGTGACGGCTTCGTGTCGTTGGAGCTCGCTCCCGCCCTGGCCCACGACACGGTGGCGTCGGTCGAAGCAGCCCGGCACTTCCACGAGCGCCTGGACGCCCCGAACCTGTTGGTGAAGATCCCGGCAACGCCCGAGGGGGTCGCCGCCACCCAGGCGATGATCGGCGAGGGGCGCAGCATCAACGTGACCTTGATCTTCAGCCTGCCCCGCTACGCCGAGGTCATCGAGGCCTACCTGGCCGGGTTGGAGGCCCGCTCAGGTGACCTGTCGGGCATCGACAGCGTGGCCTCGTTCTTCGTGAGCCGTGTCGACACCGAGGTCGACCGCCGACTCGATGCCATCGCCTCGCCGGAGGCGGTGGCACTGCGCGGAAAGGCCGCGGTGGCCCAGGCCAAGCTGGCCTACGCCCTGTTCACAGAGCGCTTCTCAGGCCCGCGATGGGAGGCGCTGGCCGCCCGGGGCGCTCGGGTGCAACGGCCGCTGTGGGCGTCGACCTCGACGAAGAACCCTGCCTACCCCGACCTGCTGTACGTCGATTCCCTCATCGGCCCCGACACCGTCAACACGATGCCCGACGCCACCGTCGCCGCGTTCTTGGACCACGGGACCGTGAAGCGCACGGTTGATGCCGGAGTGGATGAGGCCAAGGACACCTTGGCCCGCATCGAGGACCTCGGCGTGTCGATGCGCGAGGTCGCCGACACGCTCGAACAGGAGGGGGTGGCGTCGTTCGCGAAGTCGTTCGACGAACTCATGCAGTCGCTGGAGGACAAGGCCAATGACGTCACTCCTTGAGCGGCTGCGGGCCCGCGACATCTCGCTGTGGCCGGAGGGCAGCGCCGCCCCCTACCGGCTCGGGTGGCTCGACATCCCGGCGCGGATGCAGTCCGAATCGGAGGCCCTGCGGGACTGGGCCGCCGGCATCGAGCACTCCCGGATCGTGCTCATCGGAATGGGGGGATCGTCGCTCGGACCGGAGGTCCTGCGCAGCTTCGCCGGCTCGGACCGCCTCGTCGTGCTGGACACCACCGATCCCCGCACCGTCGCCTCCGTCGAGCTCGACGACGCCTTCTTCCTCGTCTCCTCCAAGTCGGGTGCCACCCTCGAGGTGCAGGCCCTTCTCGCCCATGCCTGGTCCCGCGTGCCCGACCCGACGCGCTACGCGGCCATCACCGACCCAGGCACCAGCTTCCACTCACTGGCCAGCGATCGGGGCTACCGCGTCTTCGTCAACCCGCCCGACATCGGGGGCCGGTACTCCGTGCTCTCCTACTTCGGCCTCGTGCCCGCCGCGCTCCTCGGCTACGACGTGGCCGAGATGTGCCGACGGGCGCTGGCCATCGACGCCGAGGAAGCCGTCGAGCTCGGAGTGGCCATGGCAGAGGCCGCCCAAGAGGGCCGCGACAAGGTCACCATCCGCACCGCGCCCAGCGCCTCCGCCTTCGGGCTGTGGGTCGAGCAGCTCGTGGCCGAATCGACGGGTAAGGAGGGACGGGGGTGCATCCCGGTGCCGACGACGGAGGCGGAGGAGGGGCCTGACCGCTTCCTTCTCGCGCTGCACCTGGGCGACGCCTACGACCTCGGCGCCGAGTTCTACCGCTGGCAGGTGGCCACCGCCATCGCCGGCCACGTCATGGGCATCGATCCCTTCGACGAGCCCAACGTCACCGAGTCCAAGCTCAACACCCGGCGCGTCCTCGAGTCGCTCCCGCTGGCCGAGGGGGACCTGGCCGATCCCAGTGGGGTGTTCGAGTGGCTGGCGGCGACGGTCCGAGAAGGCGACTACGTGTCGCTGCAGGCCTACCTGCCCTATGGCCAAGACGACGCCTTGGAGTCGCTGCGGCGCCGGGTGCGCGACCGCCTGGGCGGGGTGGCGGTGACGGCCGGCTACGGCCCGCGTTTCCTCCACTCGACGGGCCAGCTCCACAAGGGAGGGCCGAACTCCGTCGTGGCCGTTCAGATCGTGCCGCTGACGCCCACGGCCAAGCTCGACATCCCCAACTTCCCTTTCGACTTCGCCACGCTCATCGCCGCCCAGGCTGCCGGCGACTACCAGAGCCTGGTCGACCACGGCCGGCGGGTCCTGCGGGTGGGGGCCGATCACCTCCAGGAGGTGAACTGATGCAGCTGGGGATGGTGGGCCTGGGCCGGATGGGGGCCAACATGACCAAGCGCCTGGCCGAGCGGGGCCACGAGATGGTGGTCTTCGACCGCAACCCCACGGCGGTCGCGGCCAGCGAGGCGGAGGGGGCGACAGGAGCGAGTGACCTCAAGGACCTCGTCTCGCGGCTCTCGCCGCCCCGCCACGTCTGGATCATGGTGCCCTCGGGCGCCCCCACCGTCGAGACGATCTCCGCCCTGGCCGATCTCCTCGATGACGGCGATGCCATCGTCGACGGGGGCAACTCGCCGTGGCGCAACGCGCAGCAGGAGGCGGTCCGCCTGCACCCCCGGGGGATCTCGATGATCGATGCCGGCGTCTCCGGCGGGGTCTGGGGGCTCAAGAACGGCTACTGCCTGATGGTCGGTGGCGACGCGGAGGCGGTCCGGCGCCTGGAGCCGATCTTCGTCGACCTCGCCCCCGAGGACGGCTTCGCCCACGTCGGCCCCCCGGGCGCCGGCCACTTCGTGAAGATGGTCCACAACGGGATCGAATACGGGATGCTCCAGGCCTACGCCGAGGGCTTCGCGCTGATGGACGCAGCCGGCGAGCTCGACCTCGACCTCCACCAGATCGCCGACGTCTGGCGTCACGGCTCGGTGGTCCGCTCGTGGCTGCTCGACCTGGCCGAGCTGGCGCTGGCCGACAAGGAGAACTTCGCCAGCATCAAGGGCTACGTGGAGGACTCCGGCGAGGGGCGCTGGACGGTCGAGGAGGCCATCAACCGGGCCGTCGCTGCTCCGGTGATCACCGCCTCGCTGTTCGCCCGGTTCTCCTCCCGCCAACCGAATTCGTATGCAGCTCGCATCGTGGCCGCTCTGCGTAACCAGTTCGGGGGCCACGAGTTCTTCAGGGAAGCCGCGGCCGCCGAGGTGGCCAAGGAAGACGACGCCACCAACGGCGCCACCGACGGCGTCATCACGGGCCACGGCGAGGCGGCCGACCCGGGCGGTCCGGCTCCATGACTGAACTGCCCCCCAACCCGCTGCTGGAGGGTTTGGAGGGCGAGCGGCGGGCGCCGCCGTGCGCGCTCGTCGTGTTCGGCGCGTCCGGCGACCTCACCGCCCGCAAGCTGTTGCCCGCCCTCGAACGGCTGGCCCGGCGACGGCTGCTACCGACCGCCTTCAGCGTGGTGGGGGTGGCCCGCACCGAGTGGACCGACGAGGAGTTCCAGGCCAGGGCGGCCGACGTCGTCAAGGACCCGTCGGCCCAGCCGCAGTGGACTTCGCTGACCAAGGGGTTCCGCTACGTCGCCGGCGAGTACGCCGACCCCGACACCTTCGAGCGCCTGCGCACGGTGCTCGACGACCTCGACCGCGAGCGGGGCACCGGTGGCAACCGCGTGTTCTACCTGGCCACCGTTCCCGAGGTCTTCGCCCCGGTGGCCGAGGCCCTCGGTGCCCACGGGATGGCCCGCCCCGCCCCCGGCGCCTTCGTGCGGCTGGTGATCGAAAAGCCCTTCGGCCGCGACCTGGCCAGCGCCGTCGCCCTCGACTCGTGCCTGCACGAGGTGTTCAGCGAGAACCAGCTCTACCGCATCGACCACTACCTCGGGAAGGAGACCGTCCAGAACGTCCTGGCCCTGCGCTTCGCCAACGCCATCTTCGAACCGGTCTGGAACCGGCGCTACATCGACCACGTGCAGATCACCGTGGCCGAGGCCGGCGGGGTGGGCCACCGGGGCGGCTTCTACGAATCGGCCGGCGCGCTGCGCGACATCGTCCAGAACCACGTGATGCAGGTGCTGTCGCTCACCGCCATGGAACCTCCCGTCACCGTCGACGCCAAGGGGATCCGCGACGAAAAGGTCAAGGTGTTGCGGGCGGTGAAGATCTTCACCCCCGACGAGGTGGCCCACAACGTGGTGCGGGGCCAGTACGACCGCGGCTGGGTGGAGGGCGAGGAGGTGCCGGCGTACCGCGAGGAGCAGGGCATCGCCCCCGACAGCCGCACCGAGACCTTCGTCGCCGCCCGGTTGTGCATCGACAACTGGCGGTGGGCCGGCGTGCCCTTCTACCTGCGCACCGGAAAGCGGTTGCCCAAGCGGGTCACCGAGGTGGCCCTGCAGTTCCGCTCGGTCCCCCATCTTCCCTTCCCGCCCGGGTTGGCCCGGGGCCTCGGCCCCAACGCGCTCGTGCTTCGGATCCAGCCCGACGAGGGCATCACCTTGCGCTTCGGGGCCAAGGTGCCGGGGCAGGCGTTCCGGGTGCGGACGGTGTCGATGGACTTCTCCTACGGCGCCGCCTTCGTCGAGGAGTCTCCGGAGGCCTACGAACGCCTCCTGCTCGATGCCATGACCGGCGACCCGACCCTCTTCATCCGCACCGACGAGGTCGAGCAGGCGTGGCGCATCTGTGAGCCGATCCTCCACAGCTGGACGGCCGAGGATGCTCCGCTGGTCACGTACCCGTCGGGATCGTGGGGCCCTCAGGCTGCCGAGCAGCTGCTCGAGCGCGAAGGGCGGGAATGGCGCACCCCCTAGCAGCGGAAGGGGCGCCCGGAGCGGTCGACCTTCTGTCGGTGTGGTCGGGGGAATCGGTCAGGGTCGGCGAGGTGTTGGCCGCCATCGAGGAGCTGCGCCGGCCCGAAGCGATGCCGCCCACCCGCGCCAGCGTGCTGACTCTGGTGATCGTGGCCAGGGAACGGGACGAGGCCGCGAGGGCGCAGGCCGCCGTCCACGAGCTCGGGGGCCGCCACCCGGCCCGCGTGCTCACCCTGTTGTCCGACGACGACCAGGGCCCGGGCGCCTCCCAGCTCGATGCCGAGGTGCGGTTGCTGGGCGGTGAGTCGGAGGGGCACGAGGTCTGGTTCGAAGAGATAGACCTGCAGGTGCGGGGGCCGGTGACGGCGCACCTCGACTCGCTCATCGAGCCGTTCACGCTCCCGGACCTTCCCGTCGTTTGCTGGTTCGTGGGCCAGCTTCCCGACGTGGATGACCCCCTGCTGGCCGCAGCCGACGTCCTCCTGGTCGACGCCCGCCAGTTCGGTGAGGTCGCCTGCTTCGCCACCCTGGCCAAGCTGGCCCGCAAGCGGCCCGTGGTGGACCTGTCGTGGGCCCGGCTCACGCCCTGGCGCAGCCTCCTGGCCGGGCTCTTGGAAGGGCCCGACTTCCGCCCCTTCGTGACCTGCGTGGTGCGGGCCGAGGTCTGGGGAAGGAAGGGCCCCTGCCACCTGCTCGCCGGGTGGCTGGCCGACCGGCTCGCGCTTGGCCGCACCGCCGTGGAGCTGTCGGCTGCGCCGCACGTGGGGCTGCGCCTCCATGCCCGATCGAGCAGGGGCCAGTCCGCCACCTTCGAGGTGATCCGCGGGGACGACCGCCTGGTGGCAGCCAAGGCGGCCGTCGCCGGCGGCCCGGCGTCGGAAGCGGTGCTGCAGCTCCCGGAGGCCACGCCGGCGTGGGGTCTCCCCGAGGCGCTGTCGCGCCTCGAACACGACCGCGTGTACGAGCGGGCCCTCCAGCGGGCCGTCGAGCTCTGAGCCCGGCCACCTTGGCCGCCGTTCGGGGCACTCACCTAGGCTCCCCCCGGTGAACGGCGAGCTCCTGGTGGTCGACGACGTCCCCGGTGAGTTCGCCGAGCGGGTCATCGAGGCCTACCACGCCCGCCCCGGTGAGGATTTCTCGATCGCCCTCTCCGGCGGCGAGACCGCCCGTCGCTGCTACGAGCGGCTGGCCGGGGACGGGGGGGAGCAGATCGACTGGTGGCAGGTGGACGTGTACTGGGGGGACGAGCGCTGCGTCCCCGCCGGCCACGAGGCGTCCAACGAGCGGCTTGGGCGGGAGGCCCTGCTCGAGCGGGTGGGCGCGGCCCATGCCGTGTTCCCCATGCGCTGCGACGAGGGCCCCGAGAGCTACCAGCTGCGGGTGGGCGAGCTGGGCCGCTTCGACGTGGTCCACCTCGGCCTCGGAGCCGACGGCCACACCGCTTCGCTTTTCCCGGGGTCGCCCGCCCTCGACGCCGATCCCGGCCTGCTCGTGTGCCTGAACGAGGATCCCGCCGGTACCAACCGCTACCGCCGCATGACGCTCACCTTCTCGGGGATCGCCCGGGCCCGGCTCGTGCTGTTCACGGTGACCGGCGACTCCAAGCGGGAGGCCATGCAGGCCGTCTACGACGGCGCCGACGTCCCCGCCGCCCGGGTCAAGGCCGACCGGGTGGTGTGGCTGGTCGACCGGGCCGCGGCTCCCCGGCGCTGACACAGTGAACCCGGGCGCTTCGCTCGACCTGGCCCGGGCACCGCTGGCCGAGGTGCTGGCGGCAGCCGTCGCCGTGCGCAACGGGGCCACCGGCACCCGGATCACCTACTCCCCCAAGGTCTTCATCCCCCTCACCCAGCTCTGTCGCGACCGCTGCGGGTACTGCACCTTCGCCCAGCCGCCGGCCCGGCTGGCGGCACCCTTCCTGTCCCCCGACGCGGTGCTGGCCATCGCCCAGGCCGGCGCCGAGGCCGGCTGCAGGGAGGCTCTCTTCACCCTGGGCGAGCGGCCGGAGGAGCGCTACCCCCTGGCCCGGGAGTGGCTTGGCGAGCGGGGGTACGGCTCGACCGTCGAGTACCTGGTCGCCATGTGCGAGCTGGTGGTCGACCGCACCGGCCTGTTGCCCCACGCCAACGCCGGTGCCCTCTTTCCGGCCGAGCTGGCCCGTTTGCGGGAGGTGACGGCCAGCCAGGGGATGATGCTCGAGACGCTCAACCGCGACCTCGCTGCCCACGCCGGCTCCCCAGACAAGACCCCCGAGCGCCGGCTGGCCACGCTGGAGGCGGCGGGGGACCAGCAGATCCCCTTCACCACCGGCATCCTCTGCGGCATCGGCGAGAGCCGCGTCGACCGGCTCCAGGCACTGGAGGCCATTGCCGCCAGCCACCGCCACCACGGCCACGTGCAGGAGGTGATCGTCCAGAACTTCCTCCCCAAGCCGGGCACGGCCATGCGGGGCGAGCGGGCGTGCCCCGACGAGGAGTTCCTGTGGTCGATCGCCGCGGCCCGGTTGGTGCTGCCGAGCGACGTCCGCCTCCAGGCCCCTCCCAACCTGTCGGAGGACTTCGGCCGGCTCCTCGATGCCGGCATCGACGACTGGGGGGGCGTCTCCCCCGTCACCCCCGACCACGTGAACCCCGAGCGGCCGTGGCCGGCGCTGGACCGGCTCCGCGACGTGACCGAGGCACGCGGGTTCGTCCTGGCCCCCC